>NZ_JBQKUM010000023.1:0-62128 GCF_054968605.1 Pseudoalteromonas sp. G5_S1_14_S5
GCGCTGTATGGTAGTCACTACGAAATTGATGATTGTTCGCGATGACCCGATAAGTAATGAACTTGCCAGAACAGGATCGATAGCATCATGTAAGTCGGATTCAAGCCCGAGCAATAGTAGTTTGCTTGATGATATTTAGCTTATTCGTTGAGGGAGCGACATAATTGGTACTTAAGTAGTGCTTTGCCGGTTGAATTGCACGAGATTGCATTTTTGCTAACAGCATCAGGAAGCGTTGTTGTGCGAGCTCATACTGTCCTTGATTGTCTTCAACGAGAGCGGCAACAAATGCTTGCTCTATGGCTTGATACTGGTTGTCATTAGATGCAATCCTATAAAATGGTTGATCTCGCTCGCTCATGTATTGATACCGAAGAGCTGAAAGGTAGAGCTTTTCTCCATACGAGTTTGTACTCATGTAGCGTGTATGAAGCATGGTAAATGCACGGGAAGGAGAGTGGATCAATGTCGTAAGATAGAGTGCATTCCAATCAGCATTTGGAGTGTCGATACTAACCGTATTTGGCAAAGTGATAGATGAGTTTGAAGAGCGACTTGGAGTGACTAGCTGGTAGTGGGTTGCAAAGCTAACCAAGAATATAAAGCTATGGAAAATCGAACGCGTCAAAGGAACTATCAATCAGGATAAAAAAAGATATTCTATGATTAGCTTGATCTTGCTTCATGTTTTGAGGGGGATTTGTAAGAGGTATTGCGAACTAGGTCTCTAATTTATTTATTTTTATCAGAGAGATATCGGCCGTACGGTTCGGTTCGTACGGCCGATATTTGAAATTAGATGTATAATTTCGCTAGTTCAGAAGGTTCAAGCTCTTTGCCTTCTAGAGACTCGTTCCAGTTAACACCTACCAGTACGCCATCTTCAGCAAGAGTTAGTAGCCAATCTTCGACAAAGATGTCTAGTGGGATTTCTAATACTTCAAAGTCAGCCCACTCTTCAACGTTGTGAGTTTGAGCATCTTCTTTTGAGGACCAAAAAGGCATCACTTCGCTGTTTTCGAATTCACTTGAGTCACATGCTAGCCAACCTTCTTCGTTGCGAAGGCCCCATACCAGTTTAGTTTCTTGAGTTTCAGAAACGAAAAGTTCTAGATTTGCTTGAGTATCAGCTGTTAGTTTGCTCATGAATTAGTTCTCTATGTTGATAACCTAGGCAGGTTAACATTATAGAGGGCTTAGGTACATGCTATTCAAGGAAATATCATGGCATTGAAACGTTAAATTCAGATAACGTTTCAGTACAGTTAGGTGCGATGATAGCTACTTTTTGATTTTAGTAAAAATGTGTCATTTTCCGATTACTTATATTGAAGCTTTTACTAAATCAACATCAACTTGTGCGGTCTTTATTACTGAGTGTTGATCAAATACTTTTGTCAGCGAGTCACCGAGAGTGTGATGAATAGCATCGGCATGAGGGATGCTGAACTTTAGTGGAGATAGCCCTAAAATGCAGGTGGTAAATCACTCAGTAGGAATTATTCGCTCATCGAAACACGCAAAAAAAGTGGCTGTCAGCAATGTTAGTGTAGAGCGGTGTAATCAAGTCAGTTGATGTGAGAAAGCTAACCCAGACATCTTTGAACCATGATGAACACTGGTTAAATAATTTCTTAAGTCAAGAGTGTTCGGTGATCGAGTACATCTTTGAAACAATCCCTCTTTTAGTTTGCTCTTTCGATACGCGAATAATTGGCGCGTATTATTCAACGCACGATTTAAATACCCATCAAAACCGGTTTTTAAACTAAAAAATCGAGACATCGATCACGCAAAGATCAAAAAATAACCACTATTGTTGACTTGGTCAGTAAGAAAGCATGGATAATTCTTACGATTTTCTCAGATATTTGAAAACAAACAAAACCGATTTTGAAAGCCTTTATAAGAGTGAAAGAACGGATACTAAAATGGCACTGGATACTCAAATAATAAAATCAGCGCGGAAAGATTTGGAACAGATCTTAGCGGGCGTCTATTCACCAGCTCAGCTAAACAAGCTTATTCAAAGCTTGATTGAGGCCATGAGTAAGTTCAAAACGATTGATAATAAAAAACAATGGGTAGACCAAAATGATGTCATGCTCATTACATACGGTGACTCAATCCAAGAAGAGGGCAAGGCTCCTCTTCAAACTCTGAAAGAATTTTTAAACTTTCATGCGAAAGACATATTATCTGCCGTTCACATCCTACCTTGCTTCCCATATACCTCTGATGATGGTTTCTCTGTGATTGACTACTGGAAGATCAACCCTGACCTAGGTGATTGGAACGACGTTCAAAATTTGTCTCATGACTACGATCTGATGATTGATGCTGTAATCAATCATATTTCTCAATCAAGCCGCTGGTTCCAAGGTTACTTAAAAGGTGAAGAGCAATATCGCGACTTCTTCACAGAAGCTGACCCAAATCGTGATTACAGCTCGGTAACACGCCCACGTGCGCTTCCACTTCTGACGCCATTCGATACTACTCATGGTATTAAGCATCTTTGGACAACATTTAGTGAAGACCAGATTGATTTGAACTTCCGTTGCCCTGAAGTTCTGCAGAAAATCGTTGAATTACTGATGTTCTACTCAGAGCAAGGCGCTTCATTTATCCGCTTGGATGCGATCGGCTTTATGTGGAAAGAGCTGGATACGCCATGCATTCACCAACCGCAAACTCACGCACTTGTTCAAGCAATGCGAGCAGTAATGGGTGCCGTTGCGCCTCACGTAAAACTCATCACAGAGACAAACGTCCCTCACAAAGACAACATCAGCTACTTTGGTAATGGTGAGAACGAAGCGCACCTTGTATACCAGTTTCCCCTCCCACCGCTAACGCTGCACACGCTGCAGACGGGGAATAGCACAAAAATCGTTGATTGGATGACAACTCTTGAGCCTTGTTCCGAACAAACAACCTTCTTTAATTTCCTAGCATCTCATGACGGAATTGGTGTTCGCCCTGTTGAAGGGATACTTAGCACAGAGCAGGTTGATCATCTACTTAAGGTAGTAAAAAGCAACGGCGGTCGAATTTCTTACAAGAACAACGGAGACGGCTCACAAAGCCCGTATGAGTTGAACATCAATTATTTTGACGCGATTCGTGACAGCAACGCTGACTACCAAACCAACCTTGACCGATTTATGGCTGCTCAATCGCTTCTTTTATCAACGGCGGGGGTACCGGGTATCTACGTTCATAGTCTGTTTGGTTCACGGAACGATATCGAAGGTCTTGAGCGTCTAGGTTACAACCGTGCAATTAATCGCGAGAAGCTAGACCGCCATACACTTGAAACCGAGTTGGCAATTCCAATCTCGCATCGCAGTCAAATTCTTGGCCGGTTTAAACAATTACTGAGTGTGCGTACCAATGAAGATGCCTTCTCTCCAAGTGCGTCGCAGCGCATTGAGAAAACTGACTCGCGCCTTATCACTTTTGTTCGTGGTGAGAAGGTGATAGTCGCAATAAACATTAGTGCAGAAGAGGTAAAACTTACCACATCATTGCTGCTCACTGATGCTAAATGTGACCTCATTAGTAATCAACAAGTCGCTGAAACGGTTACATTAAAACCATATCAGGTGATGTGGATCAGTAGGTGAGAATATGAAATTTTTGCCGCGATATCGGTGGCAAAAATATCTATTCACATCCATCCGATGAAACTATAACAACTAATCCTACAATAAGGATAATAATGATGAAACTTAAAACTCTAACCCTTGGACTTGCTGCTGTTAGCCTATCGCTATCAAGCATTACTTATGCAAAAACAACTGTAGAATATTGGACAACTCAAACGCAATCCGATCGTATCAAAAGTCTCGAAGTTATGGGTGATGTATTTGAAGCACTCAATTCAGACATCGACGTTAAAGTTGTTGCTGTTGACGAGAACGATATGGCTAAACAGATCGCCGCTGCTGCTGCATCAAATACATTACCTGATGTCATTGAGGTCGATTCAAATTTATCGCTCGCATTTTCTGAACAAGGTATTGTCGATCAAGTTGCAACCACTGAGGTAGTCAAAGCTGTTGGTATGGATCGCTTTTATACTGGAGCTCTAAACCTTATAAAAGATCAAACGAAAAACCAATACGTCTCTGTTCCTTACAGTGGTTGGGTTCAAGGGATCTGGTATCGTGCAGATTGGTTTGAAGATGCAGGTCTAGAGCCACCCACAACATGGGAAAACATTCAAAAAGCTGCAGCGTATTTTAATAAACCTGAAGACAACCAATATGGGATCCTCATTGGTACAAAAGCAGACAACTTCGCTGAACAAGTTTATACCCAGCTAGCTATGTCTAATAACGCTGGTCAGTTTGATAAAAATGGTAACCTCATTTTTAACTCAAAGGCACAAAAAGAAGTATTAGATTACTACAAAGGGCTGTCGAAGTTTACTCCACCTGGACCTCAAACTTGGCGAGCTCGGGATTACTACCTACAAGGCAAACTTGCAATGTTCTTCTATTCCACATACATCATGGATGACATTGCACTGGCTGAAGTCGCTGCTGGCTCACTCTCCAACGAGAACTTTAAAGATCTCAAAGGTGCCACCTTCGACCCTGATTTAGCGAAAAACACTCGCCTTGTTCCCACGATTTCCAAAGCAACGTCGTCATCATACGGCACACTTGTTGGTTTCTCTATCATGAAAAACGATGACAAAGCTGAAGTTGAAGCAGCAAAAGCGTTCGTTGAGTACATGAACGAGAAAGATCAGGTTGTCGCTTATTCACACATGGCGCCCGGCGGTCACTTACCTATGCTGCGTGATATTGCTGGAACGGATGAATTCCTCAATGATCCAAAAGGTATTTTTGCAAACTATGGCAAAGACTCTATCAAAGAGATCATTGCAGGCTTTGATAACATCAAAAACTTTTCTGTTGTCGATGGTAAGGCATTCCCTCAGTCTGGAGAGATTTTCTCTAAACAGATCATCCCACGGATGATCTACAGTGCCGTCATTGAAGGCAAAGATACACAAGAGTCTTTGAACTGGGCTGAAGAGCAAATGAAAGAGCTTATTGGAAAATAGTTCTTTCAGTAAAGATGCTCTGACATCCAACAATACCATTCTAAATAAAGCATTTGTTTAAGCTAATTTAGTAAACAAACCTTTAAAGCGGGGCTAGCGTGAGTTCTTCTAGCCCCAAATTAACAAGGAGCTTTTTCATGACTGCATTAGAGAGAGCAGAAGCTCGCTTTGGGTGGAAGCTTGTCGCTCCAACAATTGGCATCATTGGGCTTTTGATACTCTATCCCATTGTTTTTAATGTCTACCTAAGTTTTTTTGATGTAAAACTGAACGGAGATAAGACATTTGTTGGCATTGAGAATTATGCCAAACTTCTCTCAAACTCAAATTATTACGCGTCAATCGGAACAACTGGTATTTATCTTTTTGGTACCGTTGTTGGGACAACAGTACTTGGACTAGCCGTCGCATTGCTGATGCGCGAGCCTTTTAAAGGTCGTGGTCTTGTCAGTGCAGCCGTCCTAATGCCTTATTTTGCGCCTGTTATCTCAGTCGTTTTCGGTTGGCAATTTCTTTTTGACCCGGTAAACGGTGTTTTCAATTGGCTCATGGTTGACGTATTGCATCTATGGGATGCGCGTGCGAACATGATCGGAGAACCCGATTCCGCTATTTGGGTCGTAATCCTCTTTGATATTTGGAAACACTTTCCAATCGCTTACCTGTTAATTTTATCCAAATTAACCTCTATTCCTAAGGATCAATATGAGGCCGCAGCAATCGATGGCTATGGCCCTATCGGTCGTTTTTTCCATGTCACTCTACCCGAAATTTATTTCGTCTTAGCGACTGTGGTGATCTTGCGTTTAATTTGGAACCTGAATCGTTTTGAAGACGTATACCTACTCGCACCGAATGTAGAAACGCTCCCAGTATTTACTTATTATCAAGCATTTACTGGCGTAATTGACCAAGGCCTTGCCGCCGCGACATCCGTTATTCAATTTAGCGTTCTATGTGTGCTGATCTGGTTTTATGTAAAGAAAATTCTAAAGTGGTGATTGATTATGTTAGGTAAATCTACTTTAAAAAGTCGCATTGGATTTGTATTCGCTATTTTCATTTTGGTTAGTTTTTGCTTAATTCCATTTGCTCAAATCTTGTCAACATCGTTGAAACACCAATTTGATTGGGGAAACCCATCGCTCATCCCGCAAGTAGTCAACTTTGGGGCCTATAAAGAGCTACTTGGGTTAACGGAAGAAAAAGTTGTAGAAATCCCTGCTGCGATTCAAAAAATTCTAGACAACCCTAAGTTGTCGCAGGTTAAAAAAGACGCCATCATGGCGAAATACGTTGATCAGAGTGATGTGTTTCCCTTTGGTCGATATATGCTTAACAGCTTCTTGGTCTCTGCGGGCGCTGCGGTTGTAGCCCTCATTTTCGCTGTCATGGGTGCGTATTCTATCTCCCGCTTGCGTTTTAGTGGTCAAGTTGTTGTTCAACGTTCGGTGTTATTCGTTTATATGGTCGGTGGTGTCCTGTTAATGGTCCCCTTGTATCAAATGGCAATGAATGTTGGGCTCGCTACAAATATGTGGGGAAGCATTATCAGCTTATTCCTCATCTATATCGTACAGACACTCCCCGTTGCTCTTTATATGTTGGGTAACTACTTCCGCACGATTCCATTTGCATTGGAGGAAGCGGCAATGATGGACGGGTACTCGCGTAAAGAAGCGATCTGGAAAGTGGTACTGCCCCTTTCTCTACCAATGCTGGCAACGGTATTTATGTACTGCTTCATCATTGGTTGGAACGAATACCTATTTGCATCGGTATTCTTAAAGCAATTTAAAGAATTCTACACACTACCACTGGCTCTCCAAGAGTTGTTTGTATCGAAAAATGCTATCTGGGATCGCATCATGGCAGCTTCCATGCTGACTCTCGCTCCTGTTGTTGTGTGTTTCTTGTTCGCCATGCGTCATATGGACGGTGGTAAAACTGACGGTGGTGTTAAAGGTTAATTATTATGGCTGCTATTTCTCTAAAAAATATCGTAAAAAACTATGGTGATACTAAGGTTGTTAAAAACATCAGCCTAGATATCGAGGACGGTGAATTTGTTGTATTGGTTGGCCCCTCAGGTTGTGGAAAATCGACCACGCTGCGTATGGTTGCGGGTCTCGAACAAGCCACATCAGGTGAAATTGCTATTGGCGAACGCGTGGTTAACGATGTGGAACCTCAAAACCGCAACATCGCTATGGTGTTCCAGAACTACGCACTTTACCCACACAAGACCGTTAAAGAAAACATCGTGTTTGCACTTCGCCGCCTAAAAATGGATGAGGCTGAAATTCAACGCCGTCTTGATGAAGTGGCAAAGATGCTAAAGCTTGAAGAGTACCTAGAACGCAAGCCAGCTGATTTGTCCGGTGGTCAACGTCAACGGGTGGCAATGGGTCGTGCGATTGTTCGTGATGCGGACTGTTTCTTATTCGATGAGCCACTGTCTAACCTCGATGCGAAACTGCGTAACCACATGCGTACTGAGATTGCGCAAATTCACAATAAGTTTGGTCGTACAAGTGTGTACGTAACGCACGACCAAGTTGAAGCGATGACGCTTGCGGATAAGGTTGTGGTTCTACGTGATGGCATTATTGAACAAGTCGGCTCACCAATGGAGATCTTCCTCAATCCGAATAACATCTTTGTCGCAACCTTCATTGGTTCTCCATCGATGAACATTCTGAGAGGTCGCTTGTTCACTGATCACCTAGAATTGGGTCAGTACACACTGCCGCGCAATCTTCTAACCAATGTGTCATTCGATCAAGATATCGGTGCTGAAGGTATGGAAGTGAAAGTAGGTATCCGTCCTGATTTCTTCAACGATAAGAACTTCTTCGGCGAGAATGATTCAACATTTAACTTTGATGACTCATTGGTTGAACTTGTTGAGCCAATGGGCTTCGACAAAGAAGTCTTATTTAAAATCGGTGAAGAGAACGTCAAAGCGAGACTCGATCTTCGCTCTGAAATCGCTCGTGGTGAGAAAATGGAACTCCTATTGGATCTATCACGACTCTTGATTTTTGATAAGGAAACAGAGAACCGCATCTAAAACTCTTCACCACTTAAACTTCTCTTTAGGGGGAGAGGGGAATGGTTAACTAAGCAAGTTGTTAACGAGTTTAAAATCAGACTCAAGTTTTGCTTCAAACTCCGAAATATGAACAAGCACGAAGATAGAAGTTCCCATTAAACTGCAGGCCTGATAGTGGGGCGATTTGAGTTTCAGCCTATTCCGTTTAGTCAAGTTTTTTGGGGGGGAGATTTAATGCCAGTGCAATATCATACGAATAGATAGAATACTAAGCTACCACTTAAGTGGATAAGCAATGACTCCCAATAAGCAAAGACTTTTTCGGTATCTGACTCGAAGGAGGTTTCAAAGTGTTAAAGTCCATTGGAAATAATGTCAACCGATGAATTGAGTGCTTTTAAAATTGTGCTAATAAAAATTTGATATTACGCTCATCAAGGCCAAAAAAGTTAAATATAAATCTTTTGTTAAAATGAATTGAGAGTTGAATACAATAAAGTGTTTTAAGTCGGTGCTTAATTATATTGGAGTAGTCTATGTCGATTAAAAAGCTTGCAGAACATCTTAGTCTTTCGAAATCTACGATTTCGCGTGCTCTCAATGGCTATCCTGATGTAAATCCAAACACTCGCCAAAGAGTTCTGCAAGCAGCGAAAGATATCGGCTATAAGGCTAATCCGACAGCAAGGCGCTTAGCCTCAGGTAAATCGAGAAACATCGGTATCATTCTGCCTGCAAATACACGTATGTTCATTTCTCCCGCATTCTCTAAAGTACTGGCTGGTGCCTCTGCATTTTTAACCAAATACGATTATCAGCTAATTGTTACCACCACCGCTGAATGTCAAGAAGAGCAACAAGTCTATGCGGATTTTATTTCGAGCGGTATGGTCGATGGGCTTTTCATTGTTCGTACCCGGAAGAACGACGAACGTATAGCAATGCTTAACGAGCGTAATTTTCCTTTTGTTTGTCTCGGCTACGTAGAGGGTTTCAGAGATGATATGTTTGTCGATGTGGATAACAATAATGCATTTTATCAGCTGACCAAACGTCAGATTGATCTTGGTCATAAACGTATAGCATTCCTTGATGCACCGATCGAACTTACGCTATCTCAATCACGTAAGCAGGGGTACCTTAGAGCAATGAAAGAAGCGAATCTTGAAGTCAATGAGCAATGGCTGCGCAATGGAGAGTTAGACGAAGACGCAGCAATGATAATGACCCAAGAAATAATGTCTCTCGCTCAATACCCTACTTCGATCCTTTGTGCCGATGACATTATGGCGCTAGGTACTATAGCTGCGTGCGAAAAATTAGGCTATGAGCCAGGCTTTAATATTGCGATAGCGGGCTATGGTGACTACGAGCACAGCCGCTACAGCAAACCCTCAATAACCACATTGCGCTACGACACACTTACCGTAGGCGAAGAGATGGCAAAATTGATGATGAATCGGCTAGAAAATACAAATTTCACGATTAAGAACTGGTATCAAGCCGAGATCATTGCCCGTAAATCTGACGCTAACGTCTTAATTGAGTAGAGGTGAAAGTTGTCATTAATTTCGAACTGTTCAAAGAATGTCTTGATGTGATGGGCCCACATCCTTTCTAGCATTGTTGTACCTATAGTGTGGTATAACAATGCTAGAAAGGAGTAACAGTCAGTATCGATTTGAATATTTGACATAGTACAACTAGGGCAAGTCTCCGGGAAGCAATCAATTATGGTATCCGTGTCTTTTACTCGGGTGAGTTTTCAATGATGCCCTTTATGGCCTTCTTCAGTTCCTCTAATTTCGACCGCCAGAGCGTTAATCATCTTTCGCTCTGGCGATCTTTAGGACTGTCTGATGAGGGCGAACTTGAAGAGACTTTAGGTGGAGAATTTTAGTCTTTGGTGATCAATTATACCTAAAGACATATTAAGTGCGCCAGAAGACAATTTTCATGTCAATAGAACTTTATGAACACTTACTAACTAGATATTTAAAGTCCATGGCTTTAGAGAACCTTACAAGCGAAGCCTTTAAGGTAGAAACCTTCTGGGTAGGCCGTGTCGGTTAGGTGGTCGGCTGCTTGCTCGAAGCGCTCGACAAACTTAACGGTTCTGCCTGCATCAATCGCTGCGTCTGCGATGATTTTTTGGAATAGGTCTGTACCCATTAAGCCAGAGCAAGAATAGGTGAGTAGCGTGCCGCCTGGTTTTAGGATCTGCATTGCTAACATGTTTACATCTTTATAGCCGTTTGCACCAGACGTAAGGTTGTTCTTACTTGAAACAAACTTTGGTGGGTCCATGATAACAACGTCAAACTTTGTACCCTGGTCGCGGTACTCACGTAGTAGCTTGAAAACGTCCGCATTAAGGAATACGGCACGTTTTTTTGAAATATCAAACTCGTTAAGTTCAGCGTTGAATTTGGCTGTATCAAGTGCGAGTTGAGATACGTCAGCGTTGATAACACGCTTCGCGTCGCCTTTAAGTGCGTAAAGGCCAAAACCGCCAGTGTATGAGAAACAGTTAAGGACATCTTTGCCCTTTACGTATTTCATCGACTCTTTACGGCTGTCGCGCTGGTCCATGTAGAAGCCTGTTTTGTGGCCTTCCATGATATTTACACTGATCTTAACGCCATTCTCTTCAATAACTATAGACTTTGGTGGCTCTTCACCGTGAAGAATGCCAACCACTTGTTCTAAGCCTTCTTTCTTACGAACCGCTACATCTGAACGCTCGTAGATGTTGCAGTCTGGGAAGCATTCGATTAGAGCTTCTACCAATACGTTTTTGTTGAATTCAGCACCTGCGCTGAGAAGTTGGCAAACCAAGTAGTCTTGATACTTATCAATGGTAATACCCGGCAATCCGTCTGATTCCGCAGCGGTCAGGCGGTAGCCCGTTAGGCCATCACGTTCAATGATGTCTTCACGTAATGATTGTGCGTCTTGAATTCGTTTTACGAAGAATACTTTGTTGATTTCTTCTTTTTCAAATGTCCAAACACGTGCTCGAATTTGAGAAGATGGAGAGTAAGCTGCCTTCGCTAACCACTGACCATTGTGAGCATATACGTCTACCGTTTCACCCTGTTTTGGCTCGCCCTCGACTTTATCGATACCGCGTGAAAATACCCATGGGTGTTTACGGCGTAATGATTTGTCACGGCCTTTCGCTAGATGAATAGAAGGAGTCATAATTTACTCTGTTTGTTGAATTTGAAGGAAGGGTATTGTCGGGGAAGTGCAGGTGAAAAGCAAATAAGAAAGGGCTACGCGAGTAGCCCTTATCATGATTTTAATCAGATAGATTGCAATATTCGAAATATTGCCTTTGAAAGACCAATATTATGCTTTAAGACCTGTCAATAACCCTTCCATTGTGTCACTTTGCTTACGAAGCTGGTCAACATTAGAATTACTCTTACTGATCATTTCACAGATGCTATCTGATTGATGACGAATTTCTTCGACGCTCTGTGCAATGTTGTCAGCAACAACACCTTGCTCTTCAGCTGCCGTCGCGATTTGAGTACTGCTATCAGAAATTGATTGGTTCTTTTCAGCGAGTGAGCCGATTTCAACATTCACTTCAGACATCAATGTTTGTCCTTCATTTGCGTTGTTCACCGTCACTTCCATCAGCTTTGTCAACGATTGGCTGTTACGTTGTAATGATTCAATCATGCTTTGGATCTCAACCGTTGCTTGTTGAGTTCGACCGGCAAGTGCGCGAACTTCATCGGCAACAACAGCAAAACCGCGGCCTTGCTCGCCCGCACGAGCCGCCTCGATAGCGGCGTTCAATGCAAGTAGGTTGGTCTGTTCTGAAATACCATTGATGGTTGTCACTACTTCATCAATTTGCGCTGCGTTTGCATCCAGCTCTTCAACGGCTTGTGATGCAGATTGAATCTCTTGAGATAGGTTAGAGATAGATTCCAGCGTGTTTGAAACCTTAACTTGGCCACTTTGTGCAACACCACGAGCGTCCATAGTCTGTGAACTCGATGCATGAGCCAGGGTTGCTACCTCACGAATTGTCGCAGCCATTTGTTCTGTTGCGCTTGCTAAGCTGTTCAAATGTTCTTGCTGATTGCCTGAGATGTCTGAACTTTGTTGCGTCGACTGATTTAGGTCAGAACTAATTTGCTGCATGAGTGCTACAGACTCTTGAATCGAAAGCACCATGTTTTGCTCACGTTCCGCAACTTTGTCGATAGTAATTGCGATTTCACTAAACTCATCACGAACCGGAAAGTAGTTCATACGACAAGTTAGGTCACCATTCGCGAGTGTGCTCAGTGCTTTGTTCATAGAGAACATCGCTCCGCCAATGAAAGTCATGATGTAGTAAACACCGAGTGCAATCAAAGTTAGGGTTACCGCAATGATCGATATTTGAGTTGCTGAAAGCGCAGACCATAGGTTTTGGTCGTGGTTAGCAACCAAGCTCAATGCACCATTCATAACTGAAATAGAGCCTGCGCCATAACCAAGGGAGATAGTTTCAGAGCTATTAACCAGTTGAACAACTTGCTCCTTGGTGAGTTGACCAGCTTCGATAAGCCCCTTTATTAAGAGCAATTCTTCTTGATAAAGGTGGGCCAGTAATGAATCCGCTGCACTATCTAAAACGAGAGCTAATATAACAAGAGCGAGAAGAGGTAATAAAAAGAGGAGATAGAATTTTTCTTGGATTTTTAAGTGGATGAGATATTTATCAATCCAACGAAATGGGGTTTCTTTCATAATCGTTATACTCGAAGTAAGTCCACCAATAAACGGTGAATGAATAGAGTCTCAACTATACCATTCATATAATTTATGAGGCAACGTAATGAAAAATTCACAATCTATATTTGTCGTATCAGGCGTAGTTCAGTGTGTTGGCTTTCGATATCACACCAGTCGACAAGCTCAGAAGTTAGCGATTTCAGGGTACGCTAAGAACTTAAATGATGGTCGAGTTGAAGTGTTGGCTGTTGGCGAAAGTGGTCAGATAGACAAGCTATACCATTGGTTGCAAGTGGGTCCTGCGAGCGCATCGGTAGATAATGTGGTTAAGCAAAGGGTGGGAGAGGATGAAAAGCGCAATGTGCGTATTGGGGAGTTTCAAATACTGTAGCTAACTGACTACAGTATTTGATTGAGATAGTCAGTAATTGGTTGT
Organism: Pseudoalteromonas sp. G5_S1_14_S5; assembly: GCF_054968605.1. Classification (NCBI taxonomy): domain Bacteria; kingdom Pseudomonadati; phylum Pseudomonadota; class Gammaproteobacteria; order Alteromonadales; family Pseudoalteromonadaceae; genus Pseudoalteromonas; species Pseudoalteromonas sp. G5_S1_14_S5. Next base: position 13,315 of record NZ_JBQKUM010000023.1, read on the forward strand.
TACAGACACTTTGCTGGTTTAGGTAAGCCTGCGAGTTTAGTCGCTTGTTTCGCTGGGCCTTTTTTGAATAATTTGAACAGGTATTTACTGTTGCCTTTTTCAGGACCGTGGGCTTTTTCCATCGCTTTAACAAGCATACGAACAGCAGGGGAAGTGTTGAACTCTTCGTAAAAGCTCCTTACAAAATGAACGACTTCTAGGTGTGCTTCAGTAAGCTCAATGGCTTCGTCTTGTGCAAGAATTTCAATCATACCTTCTTCCCATTGTGTGTAATCCAATAGGTAGCCTTGAGCGTCGGTTTCGATTTGCTTACCGTTATATTCAAACATGTTTGGTCCAGAATCCAATTAACTATTTAGATAGGGTACATGACCAAGTTTACCTTTCTCAATAGTTATCGTAGCGATCTTGATAAATATTGATCCTATAGATACAAAAAAGCCCAAGAATTGGACTCTTGGGCTAGATATTCTTCAATTAGGCGAGTTATTAGTCGTCGCTGCCCATGATGCCTAGGATGCTTAGTAGGCTGATGAAGATGTTGTAGATAGATACGTATAGGCTAACGGTCGCTGAGATGTAGTTAGTTTCACCGCCACGGATGATGTTTTGCGTTGTTAGCAAAATAACACCAGTCGAAAACAGGATGAACATACCGCTCATTGCCAATGACAGAATTGGCATTTGTAGGAAGATATTTGCAACCATACCTACAAGTAATACGACGAAACCTGCTAGTAGCATACCGTTAAGGAAGGATAGATCACGCTTAGTCGTAAGAGCGTAAGCCGATGCACCCATGAATGCTAATGCCGTGCCGCCTAGAGCAGTTAGGATAACATCCCCCATGCCTGCGCCAACGTACATATTTAAGATTGGACCGATGGTGTAGCCTAGGAAGCCTGTAAACAGAAACGTAAAGACTAGACCCATGCTGTTGTCACGGTTCTTTTCTGTTAGGAAAAGTAGGCCGTAGAAACCAACTAGCATCATGATAAGACCAGGACGAGGAAGGTTCATCGCCATAGATACGCCTGCTACAACAGCAGACCAAAGTAGTGTCATTGACAGTAGTGCGTAGGTATTACGCAACACTTTATTGGTTTGCAGAGCACTTTCTTGAGATGCTGTGCGTGAAAACATAGGGCTGTTCATAATCTTCCTCGTAAGGTGACTTCAATAGGTATTGGTACATTTATGGGGCTGAAAGTTCGAAAAATCAAGTCTTATAGTCCAGTTGTATACTTAAAATAATAATCAAAATAGCTGATTAAGTATTTTTGAAGGTGTAACAAAGTATGTCTTATTCGGATATCAAAGTGCACGACGCCCGATGTTTAACCTTTATACTTACATTGACCATTTATATCCTTCTATAAACCAACTATCAATTTTAAAAATAAAAGAAGACCTAAGCCACCTCTCTTAATTATGCATCATAACACATTAATGATGTAAGATTTGACTCAAGAAGTTTTGAGTTCGATCGGACTGCGGATTTTCGAAGAAGTCGACAGGGTTGTTCTCCTCGATGATTTCTCCGGCATCCATAAAGATCACTCGGTCGGCTACTTCTTTCGCAAAGCCCATTTCGTGCGTTACACAAAGCATGGTCATGCCTTCTTCCGCTAATTCAACCATAACGTCTAGAACCTCACGAACCATCTCTGGGTCAAGTGCCGAAGTTGGTTCATCGAACAACATTACTTGTGGGTTCATGCACAATGAACGTGCAATCGCTACACGCTGTTGCTGACCACCAGAAAGCTGACCTGGGAACTTGTCTGCTTGCTCTGGTATCTTGACACGTTCTAGGTATTTCATTGCAATCGCTTCAGCTTCTTCTTTCGGCATCTTCTTCACCCAAATTGGAGCTAGGGTACAGTTTTCTAATACCGTAAGGTGAGGGAACAGGTTGAAGTGCTGGAAACACATGCCTACGTCTTTACGTACGGCTTCAATGTTTTTTAGATCTTCAGTTAGCTCATTACCTGAAACAAAGATGTGTCCTTTTTGGTGCTCTTCTAATCGGTTGATACAGCGAATCATCGTTGATTTACCCGAGCCAGAAGGGCCACAGATTACGATTTTCTCACCTTTCTTAACTTCTAGATTGATGTTCTTAAGAACGTGGAACTCACCGTACCACTTGTTCATATCTTTCAGTTCAATCATCAATTCTTGAGATTCGTTGTTTTGTTGTTGCGTCATAATACGTCCTTGATCTCTTTAACTATCGTTTGTGACCCGTGTGAAGTCTGTTTTCTAGCCATATCGAGTATCTCGACATACCAAAACAGAACACCCAGAACACTAACGCGACAAATACATAACTTTCTGTTGCATAGCCTAACCACTCAGGATCGGTGTTCGCCGCTTGACCAATACCCAGTACATCGAACATACCGATGATAAGTACCAGACTGGTATCTTTGAACAAGCCAATGAATGTGTTCACGATTGATGGGATAGTGATTTTCAGTGCTTGAGGAAGAATAATCAGCCCCATCTTTTTCCAATAGGTTAAGCCCAGTGCGTCAGCGGCTTCATACTGTCCTTTTGGAATAGCTTGCAGGCCACCACGAATTACCTCGGCCATATAAGCGGCACTAAATAGAACCACACCTACTAGCGCACGGAATAATTTATCGGTCTCAGAGCCCGCAGTAAGGAATAGTGGCAGCATTACAGATGCCATGAATAACACCGTAATCAGCGGAACACCACGCCAAATTTCAATGTATACAGTACAAATACTACGGATGATCGGCATTTCAGAGCGACGGCCAAGTGCCAGGGCGACACCAATCGGCAGTGACACAACGATACCCACTAACGCAATGATAAGCGTAACAAGTAGGCCACCCCATTTGTGCGTATCAACCACTTCCAATCCAAATACACCGCCGTATAGCAAGCCAGCAATGATAAATGGGTAGATGTTTACGAAGAACAACCAAATCCAAGTGCGTTTAGGTGTTTTCTCGTAGGCTAATAGCGCGACAAAGATAGCCAATGTTGCGTAGAAAAGGCGAGGGCGCCACAGTTCAGCTTCAGGGTAGAAGCCATACATGAACTGATCCCATCGAACGCTGATAAATACCCAGCAAGCCCCTTCGCTAGTACAAGCATCACGAGTTGTTCCGACCCAGTCTGCATTTAGGAAAGCCCAATCGAACGTTGTCCAGAGTAATGAAAAAGCGATGTAACCCAGAACAACGGTAACGATACTGTTGATTGGGCCATTAAAGAGGTTCTTTCTTAACCAACCGACGACACCAACGGTATTAGCGGGAGGTGGAAGATCCGGTTGAAATTGATGTGTGCTCATATTATCTCTCCACCAATGCTACTTTACGGTTATAGATATTCATTAACGCAGAGGTCAATAAGCTTAGCGTTAGGTATACACCCATGGTCATGGCAATAATCTCGATTGCTTGACCTGTTTGGTTGAGAGTCGTACCTGCAAACACAGAAACTAAGTCAGGGTAGCCAATAGCCATTGCTAACGAAGAGTTCTTAGTAAGGTTTAAGTATTGGCTAGTTAACGGTGGAATGATGATTCGCAGCGCTTGAGGAATAATAACCAGTTTTAATGTGCGAGATCGAGGAAGACCTAGAGACATCGCTGCTTCTGTTTGACCGTGGCTAACCGCATTAATACCAGAACGAACGATCTCTGCGATAAAAGATGCCGTATAGATACTCAAGGCTAATACAAGAGCGGCTAATTCAGGGATGATGCTTATACCACCTCTGAAGTTAAAGCCTTTCAATTCTGGATATTCCGCCGAAATCGGCATGCCAAGAACAAAGTAGACAACCAGAGGTAGACCAAAGATCAAGCTCAATGCGATTCGAAGCATCGGGGTTTGTTGACCAGTCAATTTCTGTTTGTTGTTAGCCCAAATATTAATGATGATGGTGGCAATGATGCCAACAATTAACGCGCCGATAACGAAGCTGCTTCCTTGTTCAAGAACAGGAGCAGGCAAGTAGAGGCCACGCACATTTAAGAATATAGCTTCACCCAAACTGAGACTTTGTCTTGCCGATGGGAGTGCTTGAAGCACCGCGAAATACCAAAAGAAGATTTGAAGTAGTAGTGGGATATTTCGGAAGATTTCAATGTATACCGCTGCAAAGCGACTCACTAGCCAGTTAGATGACAGTCGAGCAACCCCCATAGTGAAACCAAGTACTGTGGCTAGAATAATGCCTAGCACTGATACTAAAGCGGTGTTTAATAAGCCGACAACGAAAGTTCGACCATATGAGAAGGTTTCGTCGTAATCGACGAGGGTAAGGCCGATACCAAAACCCGCTTCTTGACTTAAAAAGTCAAAACCAGTGGCGATGCCCCGGGCTTCTAGGTTGGTAAGGGCGTTATTTATAATAGTATAGAAGAAGGTGCCAAGTGCTCCGATGGCGATGATCTGGAAAACAACAGATCGAAAAGTCGGGTTGTATAACAGGTTAGCACTTTTAGCTTCGGGTTTTTCCTGGGAAGGAGTAAGAGTGTTGTTAGGTTTCATACTGCAATAACCTCAAATCCATTTGATATTTAGGGCGGAAAAACCGCCCTAAATCGTGTTACTCAATTATTCATTTTTCGGTTTGTTGCAATCACGCTAAAAAGCTTGATAGCAACGTTTACGAACAAGTAATCACGTCGTGTGCTATTAACGGATTGGTGGAGCGTACATAAAGCCGCCCGAATTCCATAATGCATTTACACCACGATCGATTTGAAGTGGAGAACCTGTACCAACAGTACGTTCGAAACTCTCACCGTAATTACCAACTTGCTTGATGATTTGGTAACCCCAGTCGTCACGAATGCCAAGGCCTTTACCTTGAGGACCGTCTACACCAAGAATACGCTTGATATTTGGATCTTTTGACTTAAGCATTTCGTCAGCATTTTTAGAGGAGATACCGTACTCTTCTGCATTAACCATTGCTGAAAGTGTCCACTTAGCAACGTTGAACCATTTGTCATCATCTTGACGAACAACTGGGCCTAGAGGCTCTTTAGAGATAATTTCAGGAAGAACTTGTGCTGATTTTGGATTAGCTAGGTTTAAGCGAAGCGCGTATAGACCAGATTGGTCTGTAGTAAGAACGTCACAACGACCTGCGTCGAAACCTTTAGATGTTTGTGCTGCAGTATCAAATACCACTGGTTTATAAGACATACCATTATTACGGAAGTAATCGGCTAGGTTTAGCTCAGTCGTTGTACCTGATTGTACACATACAGAAGCGCCGTCAAGTTCTAGAGCGCTGGTTAGGCCAAGATCTTTCTTCACCATGAAGCCTTGACCATCGTAGTAGTTAACGCCTACGAAGTTCAGACCCAGAGCCGTGTCACGATGCAGTGTCCATGTTGTGTTACGAGACAGTACGTCGATTTCGCCAGATTGAAGCGCAGTGAAACGCTCTTTTGCTGTTAGAGGTACATACTTAACTTTAGTCTTGTCACCGAGTACAGCCGCTGCAAGAGCTTGACAATACTCAACATCGATTCCTTCCCATTCACCTTTTGAGTTTGGGTTAGAGAACCCTGGTAGACCTGTACTTACACCACAAGTTAAGAAGCCTTGAGATGTGACTTTGTCCAGAGTGCTTTCTGCCGCTGATGCTGATGTTGCCATCATCGCAGTTGATGCAGCTACTACTGAAGCAAGAAGTGTTAGTTTATTTGTCATTTGTATCCTTCCTTGTTAACCAGGTGACACCTGATACTCGTGCTCATTTGAGTTTTTCTATATGTGTTGCGTTTTCTATGACCTTGTTGTTCAAATCAAACGAGTTGCATTTTGCAAATGAAACCGTATGCGATTTAATCAACTATTGATAAGGTTAGGAAAGGATCTGCAGTTTCACAAATGTATAATTTAAAAAGATTTTTGAATGAAATCACAAATCCGAACACATTTAGAATGACCAAATGTTAACTTAATGTAAATAGCGCAAAGGTTCACACTGTTGGTGCAACAAGATTTAGATTTTTATATTGATAATCGACCAGATAAAAATCCTGAATGAATCTCACACAGGTGAAATATTAAACTTAAAAAAGATTGAAATTTGGTCAATAAATATTTTTATTACACTTCGATAGTTTATTAATATGTTCAAAATTTGGTAGCATATTTGAATAGTTATTGAAGTCATCTCAAGGAAGAACATGCGTTATTTCCCAATGTTTTTGGATGTAGAGAATAAGCCTATTCTCGTGGTCGGTGGTGGTGAGGTTGCTTGCCGTAAAGTGGACAGCTTGCTGAGGGCCGGCGCGGATGTCACTTTAGTTTCTCCCAAGGTAGCACCTTACTTACAACAGCTTGTTGATGAGAACAAATTTCGCTGGGTGCAAAACTTTTACTCGTCACAAATCATCTCTAAAGATTACCTTCAAGTATGGGCGACCACAGATAACCCTACCTTGAATCATCAAGTGTATAATGATGCAAAGAAACTGGGTATTTTAGTCAACGTGGTTGATGATTTGCCATACTGCGATTTCATTACACCTTCAATGATAAATCGTGGAAGAATCCAAATTGCGATCTCCAGTGGTGGAGCATCACCTGTTTTGGTGAGAAATATTAGAGAAAAACTCGAAACAGTACTGCCTCAGAAAATTGGCCTTCTCGCCGACTTTGGTGCATCAAAACGCAACTCGATCAAAGAGTCGTTTCCTACCGTTGATGAACGTCGCAAGTTTTGGGAGCGCTTTTTATCGTCCAGTTTTATCGAGCAGGTAACGGATAGAGAGCAATTAGAAGCGCATTACCAACATGCACTGACAGAAGGCGTTGATAGTGAAGGGCAGGTAACTTGGGTCGAATTTGAACAAGATGTTGAGTTGCTGTCCATGAAAGCGTTACGCTTGATGCAGGAGGCTGAGCTGGTATTGGTTCCCAAAGATTGCCCATTTGAATACGTGGACTTGTGTCGTCGTGATGCTGAAAGAGAAAGCTATGCTAATAGCGGAGAGCTCTCTACGAAGCTTGAGCAAGCAAAAGCCGAAAATTTAAGAGTATGTGTGTTCATCCCACCAGCGAGCGTTGAATTTAACCTCTTAGTAGGAAAAGACTTGAAGCTCTCTTCTGCTAAGGTTTTAAGTTGAAGGTAATACGCTTAAAAGTATGGCATTTATAGTAGTCATATACGCCTAAGGGTTTCATTACTGGTTAGGGATATGCCAAACAAAACAACTAGGTCAATAAAAAGCCACTTCGCAGGAAGTGGCTTTTTGTTATTTCGAACACAAATTGTGATTAGGATAGAGCAACGGATAAATGAGGTTGCTCAAATCCCAATTAGTCGCGGAAGTTATCGAATTGGAAAGGTTGACCAAGTTCACCGTTACGAACTAATGCCATAACAGCTTGTAGATCGTCACGTTTCTTACCTGTTACACGTACTTTTTCACCTTGAATAGACGCTTGAACCTTAATCTTGTTGTCTTTAATTAGCTTAACGATTTTCTTTGCAACATCAGTTTCGATACCTTGCTTAAAGATAACCGTTTGGTGCCAAGTGCGACCTGTTTGATCTGCTGCTTTCGCTTCCATCGCGTTAGGATCAACATTACGCTTCGTTAGGTTACTGCGAAGAATATCGCGCATTTGCTTAAGCTGGAAATCGTCTTGAGCAGTCAGTTTTACCGACTCATCTTTGTAGTCAAAGCTTGCGTCAACACCGCGGAAATCGAAACGAGTCGATAGTTCACGGTTAGCATTGTCTACAGCGTTACGTAGTTCTACTGCTTCTACTTCAGAGATAATGTCAAATGATGGCATAGTGTTATTTCCTTAAGCTAAGTTTCTATCTTTAATTGCTGTTGCAAGCATGTCTAACATTGTCGCGGTATCTTCCCAGCTTAGACACGGATCGGTAATCGACTTGCCGTATTCTAGGTTGTTGATATCCGTCATTGGCTGGTTACCTTCTTTAATAAAGCTTTCCGCCATGATGCCTGCAATTTGATTTTTGTTAGATTTGATCTGTTCACAGATGTCTTTTGCAACATCTAACTGCTTGCGGTGTTGCTTCTCACAGTTAGCGTGGCTGAAGTCTACGACTAATCGTTGAGGTAGGTCGAACTCGGCCAGTTGCTTACATGCGCTATCAACAGATTCTGCATCAAAATTTGGACCTTTATCACCACCACGCAGAATGACGTGACCGTATGGGTTGCCTGAAGTGCGGTAAACCGTCATACGACCATTTTTATCTGGTGAGTAGAAGTAGTGAGAAGCTTGTGATGCACGAATTGCATCAATAGCGATCTTGATGTTGCCGTTTGTCGCGTTTTTGAAGCCAACTGGGCAAGATAGTGCTGAAGCCATTTCACGGTGAATCTGAGATTCTGTAGTACGAGCGCCAATTGCACCCCAAGTGATCAGGTCTGCAATGTATTGACCCGTGATCATATCAAGGAACTCAGTCGCGGTTGCTAGGCCAAGCTTGTTGATATCAAGTAGAAGCTGACGTGCTTTGTTTAAACCTGTTTCCAGTGCGTATGAACCATCAAGGTTTGGATCGGTAATTAGACCTTTCCAACCTACAACTGTGCGAGGTTTCTCGAAGTAGGCTCTCATTACAACAAACAATTCGTCTTTGTATTGTTCTTGAATTTGGCTCAGGCGCTCAGCGTAATCAAGTGCCGCTTCTGTATCGTGAACAGAGCAAGGGCCTACGATAACTAATAGGCGGTTATCACGACCAGTTAGGATATCTTCGATTTGGCGGCGAGAATTTGCAATACGCTCAGCAACGTCGTCAGTAATCGGGTGTGCGTTGCCTAATTCGGCAGGAGTTGGCATAGGACCCAGAGCTTGAGTTCTCAACTCATCAGTTTTTAATGGCATGTGATAGCTTTTTTATTCTATTGCGAAGTGGTTAAGATAGCGGAATTGAACCGAGGAATAAACTCTCTTAAGTCAAAGTTATCTCTGTTATTATTAATATTCTTATTTTTATCAGCAGCACGACGCTAAATACGGGATTTTCACTTGTATTAACAGGCAGCTATCGGTATTTTCGTTTGAACACAACATAAAAATGCTGGAGCAGCAATGACTCAAGAAAATCAAAGCACTTTGCACCCAGAATTAGTCTTAGGCGATGTGCTGCCTTCTTATGACGACAATAATAATTCCAACCACTTATATGTATCTCTCTCTGAATTGGTCATGGATCGTGTCTTCTACCATCCAAGTATTGAAAGCCATTTAGATACACTTTCTGACATAGAGAAAACCTCTCTAGATGCCATTCTTGGTGGCACAAGCGTTGGTGAGCATTTCGTTTCTACCATAGTTACGGCGATTCAAGCGGCAGCTCGACCCAATCATACTTGTGTACGTATCGCGTTAAGCAACGCTGACAGCTATGGCTTTCGTTCGCTGTTAGGCGGCAATTGCGAAGTGGAAGAAGTAAACCCAGCACTTGGTGTTCGTGGTGTTGCGCGTTATGCGACACAAGAATACAGCAAAGCCTTTGCTTTGGAGTGTCAGGTCGTTAAGGCTCTGCGTGAACAAGGCATTAATGTGGAAGTGGTAGTTCCTTACGTACGCGCATTGAGCGACGCGGCTAAGATCATCGATTTACTTGCAGAACAAGGTTTGCCTCGTGGTTTGAATGGCTTGAAGGTGTTGTTCTCATGTGATGTGCCATCTGCGGTTCTACTGAGTGAACGTCTACTGCATTACTTTGATGGTGTGGCAGTGAATGTCGACAGCCTAGCGTCTTTCACGCTTGGTGTTGATAAGCAGAATGAAGCGCAGCAACACGCTTTTGACCCGCAGAACGAAGCGGTAATTACGCTGCTAGACATGATTGTGAAAGCGACACAGAACGCTAAGAAACCCGTTTTACTTGTGACTCAAGGTCTGATTGATTATCCGCGCCTACAAGGCTATATCGCTGACCTTGAAGGTGTTGAAACCGTCGTGACGGCGTAATTTAGCTTATTGCTTTAATTAATCAACTTGCTGTATGAGTCGATACTAAGCGTTAATGCCTTGAGAATAAAAGAGATGTCATTATGTGATGATATCTCTTTTTTTGTAACATATTTTTGACATTTTCATCGCTAGCCGATTAACTGGTCTGATGACTAATTAGGCTAGGTGATTCGAATGTTAACTCCTCTACAAAAAGCAAATTTCTATTTAAGTATGTTTGGCTTTTTCAAAGTCCCACTCATCTGGCTGTGTCGACCAAAGCTTCTGGTACTCGACAATGAGCGTGTAGAGGTGAAAATTCCACTCAGAAGACGAACTAAAAACCATTTAAATAGCATGTACTTCGGTGTTTTAGCTGTGGGTGCGGATGTAGCAGGGGGCTTTCTTGCAATGAGTAAATCTCAGCAGCAAGGTGAGAAGATCTCTTTGGCGTTTAAAGAGGTGACAGGTAACTTTCTGAAGCGCCCTGAAGGTGATGTGCATTTCACTTGTACTGATGGTGAACTGATCAACACTATGCTGGCGGAAACCATGTCGACCGGGGAGCGAGTGAATCAGCCAGTAACCATTATCGCGACGTGTCCATCTCTTCATGGCGATGAGCCGATGGCAGAATTTACGCTCACGCTTTCTATCAAAAAGCTCCCATCTAGAAAGTAGTCATAAGTAGCAGTTCATAGTGATATTGGGTGCGGTTTGGACCAAAAAAACGGTATGTAAATGTATATTCACATACCGTAATCGCAATACTTGTCGTAGCTCTATGACTCTTGTGTGATTTGCTCGATATCGACAATCTTTGAACGGTTCATGACGATCTTCCAACGATAATAAGTGGGTTCATTGTCGTGGTTGTTTTCTTTGATGATTAGGTTGAGTAGATGACGCTTCTCAACGGAATCTCGACTCACTTGGCCTTCATTCAATCGATAAATCTTGTTTGAGCCCTTATCCATTAATCGTGTCAGCGCTCTTAGGCTGATTGATAAGGTTTCACGCGTTTCTTCATAGCCACTCATAAACGTTGATGTCGACATCTCCGTATGCGAGCGGTAATGTAAGATTTGCTCTTCACGCTGCACCACACGTTTCTTACGTATCAACTGAATGCGGTCTGCGAGTTTAGAAAAGCTTGCGTAGTCTAACCACTCGAGTTTATGACCAACTGACTTATTGGTCGTTGGATCGTAATAGCGACGTTTCCACTTTGGCTTGCCTTTACGAAGCCAGCGCCAAAGAATGTCTCTTAAATCGTCTTTGAAGATCTCACGTAGCGCATAGATGAAAGACATCGCGACAATGAAAGAAGCGGTAATCTCTCCCAGGAAATCTCGGGCTAAGATAACCGTTGTGGTTACAACCACCATCACTAAGCCTGTCGCAACACCTTTCACAGCTCGTTTCACGTTTTTCCCCATTGAGGTGGTTTTCTCTTTGAGTACGATAGGATGCTCAATTAAACGACGCAGTAAGCGCATTTTGTTACTCAAACGGGTTATGTCTTCTCGTACCTTAGCAGAGTTATAGCGGTTCAGTTTTCGGTGAGCTGTCTCTTTATCGCAAAGGGTTAAGAGGCGCTCTTTAATGGTTGAATACTCGCTACCACGAGGCATGTGTGACACTAGCGATAGGAATTTTTGCTCGGTATACCAAGATAGGTAGTTGTCGATATTGGCGTAGTAGCGTTTCAGGTTTTCTTCATAAGGAATACTTCGACGCAGCTTCTTTAATATGTCTAACGCCAGTTCGATGACCTCATCCACTTCGTCTGCGGTTACGTCGTCACTATCATTTTTGTTTAAGCTGCTTACGGCTTTATCTAAAGCGATAACATATTGGTAGGCGAACAAGCTCAAACTTACACGGTATTGAGTGGTAGATAGTCGTCCACGTTTTGCCAAACGGCTGTGTACCAGAGGCAGTAGTGTTTTATCACTGTAGTACGCGCGTTTTTGAGTGATTGAGCTATAGAAAAATGCGCTCTCAGAAAGGACTTCTGGAGTGAGTCCAAGTTCACCGGGAATGAATAGATAAACATCCATGTCGAGCTTTTTTGTCTTAGCCATTGCATGGTTAATTTTGAGTGTTATCGCATCTTGTTTATCAACGGTGATCAACGATGGCTCCTAGAATGTAAAAATATGAATGAAACTAGCGAAAGCATATCAGAGATCACGTATAATCTCCGCCAAATTTAAAGTAGAGACAATCTTGATGATTAATATTGGTCAAATAAACAACTTAGAAGTAGTAAAACAAGCAGATTTCGGTGTATTCCTTGACGCTAGCGACTATGGAACGGTGTTGCTGCCGAAACGATTTACTCCTGAAGGTGTTGAAATTGGTCAAAAGTTAGATGTGTTCTTATACATTGATTCTGACAACCAGATCGCTGCAACGACTGAGAAACCTATCGCACAAGTTGGCCAGTTTGGCTTGATGACTGTTGAAGGTGTAAACAGCACCGGTGCATTCATGAACTGGGGCGTGAAAGGCAAAGACCTACTGGTTCCTTTCAGCGAACAACGTGGTCGATTAAACGAAGGTCAGTCAATCTTAGTATATGTGTACATTGATAAAGCATCTAGCCGCATTGTAGGTACAACTAAGTTTAACAAATGGTTAGACAACACTCAGGCGAATTATAAACGTAACCAGCAAGTTGACTTAATCATCGCTGAACGCAGCCAGCTAGGCTACAAAGCGATCGTTAACGGCGAACACTGGGGTATGATTTTCCCATCAGACATTATCGGTAAATTATTTATTGGTAAGACACTGAAAGGCTACATTAAAAACATTCGTGAAGAAGACGGTAAGATTGACCTTTCTCTTCAGAAAGTGGGTGTAGCTAAGATGGATGACCTAAGTGTTAAGATCTTAGACTTGCTTGAGAAAAAGGGCGGCTTTTTGCCTTTGAATGATAAGTCTTCACCTGAAGCGATCTTCTCTGCTTTCAGAACCAGCAAAGGTACATTCAAAAAAACCATCGGTGGTTTGTACAAGGCTGGCAAGATCTCTATCGATAAAGAAGGCATCAGACTAGCTAAATAAGCCAAGCCCTCGGTTATAAAAAAGCCCAAACTTTCCGGTTTGGGCTTTTTGTTTGTTCGTCTATGTGCCTATTCAGTGATAGGGTGTAATTTCTTTCTAGAACAGGTTCTTATCACGCACTAACTCTCGAGGCAGGCCGTTTTTCACTCGATTGCCAACCCACTTACCAAGGCCAATGATTGCGCCATTGTATTTGACCAGCACTTCACCTTTGCCTGATAAGCCTTCAGGGCGAACGTCTCGTCCCATGAACCATTCGCGAGCATCTTCTATAGTGAGCTCAACGATGTTTGCTTCATTGCCTGTGGCTAATGTCGTTGCCACTTGGTGTTGCCAACGGTAGCCTTTTTTATGGGTTTCAGCGATCTTGATGCCCATGCGAGAGAAACGGAATTCACCGATCATTGGCTCCAATGCTTCAGGGAATAACCAGACGTCTTTGTCACGAGTCCAGACTTGAGTATCTGATGGTAGCTCGATATCTAATGCACTTAAAAGCTGCGCTGCAACTTCTTGGTGTGCTTTCTTCGAAGCCTTCTCGAATGGGAACTTACCTAAACGCTTTTTCACTTCTGGTGGTGTCACAGACGCTAATTTTCGGATACGAGCAACGAAGAAACCTTCAGAGTCATAAACCTGAGGGAAGATGTGTAGGAAGCCTTCTTCTGTTGTGGTTGCTTTCGCGTTGTCGAATAGGGATTCCAGAGATTCAAACTCGACCGCATCGCCAAAGGTCTCTTTTAAGTGATGACACACCTGTTGGTTTTCTTCTGTACTTAACGTACAAGTCGAGTAGACCAAAATACCATTAGGTTTTAGAGCGTGGAATGCACTTTCAATCAGGTCTTTTTGCGTGTCAGCAATCTCAACAACCGATTGATACGTCCAGTTCTTCATAGCTTCGGCATCTTTGCGGATTGTGCCTTCACCAGAGCAGGGCGCATCTAGTAATACAGCGTCGAATTGTTCAGGTAACCAGCCACCAAACACTCGACCATCAAAGTTACTGAGTGCTGCATTTCTTACGCCGCAGCGTTCAATGTTAGCGTGAAGCACTTTAACTCGGCTTGCTGCGTATTCATTGGCAACCAACACACCACGGTTGTTCATCAGCGCTGCTATTTGAGTGGTTTTAGAGCCTGGAGCCGCAGCTGTATCTAGAACTGCTTGATAGTTTTCTTCACCTTGGAAAAGAGCTGACGGTGGCATCATTGAGCTAGCTTCTTGGATGTAGAACAAGCCAGACATGTGCTCAGCAGTATTACCTAGTGGCGCTTCAGTTTCATCAGCAGTGATCCAAAAACCCGTTTCACACCAAGGTACTGGTTCCAGTTCCCAACCTTTATCTTTCGCGCGCACCAGAAAGTCTTCAACACTGATCTTAAGAGTGTTTACTCGAATACTTTTACGAAGTGGCTTTTGACAAGAAGCGACAAATGAAGCCATATCTAAATGGCTGGGCATAATGCTTTCAATATGAGTAAGGAATTCTTTTGGGATATATACGTTAGCGTGCAAAAGGGTATCTCGATTTTTAGCGTGAATGCGGGCAGTTTAAAGCAAAATGAGACTGTCCTAAACCAAATTTGCTTCAAACAATAAAAATGCAGCCCTAAGGCTGCATTTAGATGTGAATTGTCGGTTACTCGCTCAGAGAACTGGATCTATCGAGCCACGTCTATGGGTGAGGGATAGCCGTTCTCCACGATTTCCATTCGTCTTCTGCTTTAGGGTACAAGTAGAATGACTGGTCTTCTTTTGCTAAAGGCTGCAGTTCATCAGTCGGCGGTGTTGAGAAAGTAATACCACCTCTGATTAAGCTATCGACAGTACCGGCCTTGATGTTCGCACCAGACAAGCCGATAGACACATCAAAACCTGATACATTCCAGAACACACTGTTTGCACGAATTAAGTAAGCGAACTCTGGTTTGATTTGAATGGTAGAGATAATGCGATCTGCAAACTCACCAAGTTGAATGTCAATGACTGTACCGATTTCTAGCTCGCGGAACAGAATTGGCGTACCTTCTGATATCGAGCCACGGCTCTCGCTTTGTAGTGTGAAAATCTTGCCTATAGGTTGAACTGGACCATTACTTAGCTTGAATGCTGTGATTTTGTTTCCTTTACCCGGCTCAACTTTAATGTGCTTAGAAATCAGAGAAGAGACATTCTTAATCCCGTTCAGACCAATCTCCGGCTCAGCTAGCCAAAAATGGCTGCCAGCAACGGCTATCTTATCGACATACACTGGGAGGATACGAGCCGTAATCTCAATGCCACCTTTAGTGAAATCCGGAACGACTGAAGTCACTTCACCGACATTGACGCCTTGATATTTAATTGGCGTGCCTTTGCTGACTTCTTGATCACCTGAAGACGTAATCGTGATGGCTCGGCCAAACTTACGAGCAGATTTAGAGTCGTTATAGAGCTTCCAAACATCACCGAGTTTGTTGTCGATGCCCGGCAGTGAATCAAATGCAATGCCGCCTTGAATTAGAGTTTTTACCGGAGCCGCTTTGATACTAATACCAGACAAAGACGCGTCGACCTCAACACCTGAACGATTCCAAAAAACGGTATTTTTGTTTAGTAGGTGCTTGTAGCGGTTTTCGATGGTGACTTGGATTCTTACGCCGCCGTCAGCAAGCTGAAAATCACTCACACTACCGACTTGTAGGTTGCGGTAGAGTAGTGGACTACCTTTAGAAATTGACGGTAACTCACTTGCGAAGAGCGATAGTGTTTTAGAGCCAGATTGATTGAGCTTTGCAATCTCAGCGAGCGATTTGCTTTGGAAAAGTTGATAGCTTGCTCTTGTTTGATCTTTACCTTCACTTACGAAGCTAATTGAGCCTGTCAGTAGCTGCTTTGCTGGTGGAACCGTCACACTTAACCCCGACTCCGTAAGCTCAGCACTTGCACTGCCAGTTACGAAGAAGCGGTTATTGCTTTTGATAAGATGAGCGTATTGATTGTCGATCAACGCATCCATGAACACTTCGTGCTTATCGCTCCCAGTGCCAACGCCATCAACTAAACCCACTTTGATGATTGAGCCAACAGGTATGCCTTTATAGAGCAGTTGTGTGCCTACATCGAGACCAAAAGAGTTGTTCGAAGTAAGGCGAATAGCAACGGATTTTTCTTGCTCTTGACTATATTCCGTTTTGCGAATTGCAGTGAAACGTCGTGCTTTTTTACCTTCACCCGGCACTAGTGTTAAGAAGTTGCCCGTCACCAAGTTAGCGATGTTTTTCATTCCTGTCAGTGATAGTTCAGCTTCTTCGAGAATGAACTTACTGCCACTGTTAAGGAAATCACTGAACGCAGGTTGGATAGCTGCAGATGCGATGACATTTTCACGGCCTTCACTGAGTGATAAGTCGGTAATTTGCCCGATTTCGATGCCGCGGTACATGATTGGGGCGCCCGTTGCACTGATCTTATTGTCATCAGGAACAGCAATCTTAATAGAGATACCACGACCAGCGGTTTTTAGGTCTGGGTAGAGCTTGAACTTGGTGTTCATCTCAACTGGCTGACCATCTCCTGGTGAGTCTACGGCAATAGAACCACCTAACAGAGCGCTTAGGCTTTCCAAGCGGACATCAACACCAGAAAATCCAATACTTGCCCCTAAGCCACTGACGTTCCAAAAACGGCTTTGGTCGGTAATGATATGGCTGTATTCATCTTTAATAGCTGCTTGAATCGTGACTGACTTTCCGTTTTCGTTAAGTTGGTAGTTGTAGACCTCACCGATCGGAATCTTACGATACACAATCTGAGAGCCAACAGATACGCCACCCAAATCTTTTGTGGTCAGTGATATGTTCAATCCATCGGCAGCTAACAAGTCTGAAGGTGCAGACTCTAAAGCTTGGAAAACAGTTTCTGGCTCTTGTTTAGTCTCACTGGGGTGGATCGCAATGTAGTTACCGGATACCAACGCATCTAGCCCAGAAATTCCAGACAAGCTGGCTGTCGGCTTCACTAACCAAAAACGAGTACCTTTAGACAGTAGCTTTTTTGCTTCCGGATAGATATCAGCATCAACATAGATGTTAGATAAGTCTTTCGAGAGGGTAATATCGCGGACCATACCCACCTCTAAGCCTTGGTAGCGAATTGTGGTGCGTCCTGCGACCAAGCCTGCCGCATCTGAGAAGTAGATCTGCACACGCTGGCCTGCATCATGGACTGACTTCATGACTAGCCAGCCTGCAAGTGCGACGGTGAGGATCGGCAGAATCCACAAAGGAGAAATACCTTTATTTTTTCTGACTTCC
The DNA here is from genome assembly GCF_054968605.1 of Pseudoalteromonas sp. G5_S1_14_S5. Classification (NCBI taxonomy): domain Bacteria; kingdom Pseudomonadati; phylum Pseudomonadota; class Gammaproteobacteria; order Alteromonadales; family Pseudoalteromonadaceae; genus Pseudoalteromonas; species Pseudoalteromonas sp. G5_S1_14_S5. Next base: position 30,650 of record NZ_JBQKUM010000023.1, read on the forward strand.
GGTGAATATGATGTTTGTGATTGGTTATTGTCGTTCATTCACTGACTCATCTTTAGAGGTATAGTTATCCCAAATTAGCCTAGGATCTAAGCTTTCCGCTGCCAGCATTGTTAGAACAACAACCACGCCGAAAGCGACTGCACCATAACCTGGTGTGAAGTTTAAAATTTGTCCGCGGTCGACCAATGTCATCATTATCGAAATAACGAACAGATCCATAACGGACCATTTCCCCACCCATTTCACGATAAAATAGATGGTCATGCGTTGTCTGTGGTAAAGCGCTCCTTTCATTTGAATACAAATCAGTATGTAAGCAAGTCCAAGAATTTTGGCCACGGGAACGACAATACTCGCAATAAAAATGATGGCAGCGATGCCGTACATTTCGCTATTAATCAAAGAGGCGACACCGGAAATGATCGTATCTTCGAGTTGTTGGCCGTTTGTAATAAGAATAGATATAGGAATCACGTTCGCTGGCACAATCGCAACGGCGGCAGCAAAAAGCAGTGCCCATGTCTTTTGTATCGAGTAAGGATTGCGGTGATACAAAGCATGATGACAACGGACACAAGCGTGACCGTCAGGCTGAGAAAGGTGGCAGTTGTGACAGTGCACGTTCTTGTTTTTGGTAAAACTATATTCCGATTCTTTTGCCCACGCTTCCCAATAGCGGTGAACACTAATGCGGCTCACCAGCAACACGCTAACTAGCTGGAGTAAGATCAGGCCAATCAAACCGGGACCAACAAAAATGTCAGAGTAGTCTTGCAGCTTAAAACAGGAGATAGCTACGCTCACTAAGAACACATCCAGCATCATCCAATGTTTTAAGGTTTGAATGATAACCAACGAGTAGCGAAATGGTGTAAAGAGACCAAAGCGAAGCGAGAAGTGGCTGATTAATACAGAACTACAAACGAGCAACGGCGCTATTGAACTACAGAATAGGATGAGTAAGCCGAGTAGTGGAAAACCTTCATTCATCAAGGTAAATACGCCGGATGGCAGCGTAGCGGGGATCATCACTCCGATAAGACGAATACTAATGAAGTCAAAAAAGTGGGACGGGATAAACAGCAACAAGCAGGTTATCGCAATTGCTAGGTTTCCAGAAAGGCTAGGGGTACCACCTTGGTAAAGCTGGGTACCGCACCTCGGGCAATAGGCAGATTTTCCTAATGGGATGTCCACTTTGTCGATAGGAAGTTCACAACCCTGACATAAACGAACAGAGCTGCTGTCACTTTGATGCTTGGACGTTGATAAACCTTGGGCTAACGATGGGGAGGTCATGCGACCTCCCGCATTGAATTGTGTGTCAGTTTAGAAGTGTGGTGTATGTGATTAGGACAATAACTATCAGGCGTGCGATTGCACACTGCCATAGAGTGTTTGATATAGTCCTTGTTGTTCAACCAGTTCACCATGTGTTCCCGTCTGTGTGACTTGTCCATCTTCTAAAACATAGATTAGATCGGCTTGTTTCACCGCTGATAAACGATGAGCCACGATTAAAGTTGTGCGGTCTTTCAAAAACTCACTCAACGCTTTATGTAGTGCAGACTCTGTTGCTGTATCTAATGCTGATGTTGCTTCATCAAGAATAACAAACTTAGGGTTGCTCAGCACCATACGAGCAATGGCTAGACGTTGTCGCTGGCCACCTGAGAGTCGAACACCGTTTCTACCAATTTGAGTATCCAAGCCGTTACTTAACTGCTTGATCACGTCTTGCATTTGAGAGACATCAAGCGCACGCCACAACGACATTTCATCATAGTCAGCACCAAGGGTCAGATTATGCCTTAATGTATCGTTGAAGAGTATAGGTTGTTGTAAAACAACAGCAATTTGATTGCGTATAATATCAAAACTGATGTCATCGGTAGTTTCACCGTTATAGCGAATACATCCAGAGTCAGCTTGATAAACCCCAATCAGCAATTGGATTAGCGTGGATTTACCGCCACCACTTGACCCAACCAATGCCACTTTTCTACCAGCAGGTATGTGTAGTGAAAGGTTATTTAAAACAGTGTTTTCTATTGTGTAAGAGAATGTAACGTTATCAATGTCGACCGACACTTCTTCATCATCATTGAACGGGTTCACTTTGCTGACAGGGCGTTTCTCTTCTTGTAGTTGTAGAAGAGCATTTATACGTTGCAGCGCTGCTTTAGCGCTATACCAAGAGAATTGAATACCGAGCAGCTCTTGTACCGGGCCTAACATAAACCACAAGTAGCCGAATACAGCAAAGATTTGACCAATGGTTAAGTCACTGAACAACACCATTAGCATCGCTACCGCGCGAAACAGTTCAAAACCTAGTAAGAAAAGTAAAAAGGAAACTCTACCAGCGGCTTCTGATTGCCATGCATATTTGTCAGCATCGATTCTCACTTGGTTCGCTTGAACCTTGAGTTCATCAAGGAAAATACGTTCTTTGTTAGCTGCACGCAGTTGATAGATGCCGTCTAGTGTCTCTACCAATCGGTTTTGAAAACGTTCAAATGATTGGTTCTCGTGTTTCTTAAGGTGCTTAACTTTACTGCCTAGTTTACGTGAGAAGTAAATGACAACAGGGTTGACCAGTAGAATGAACAGGCCTAAACGCCACTCTAGCCACAATAGAACGATCGCTGTGCCGAATACAGTTAAAAAGCCGATTAGGAATTTAGACAGTGTTGAACCAATAAATTTATCAATGGTCTCTATGTCTGTGATCAAGTGAGCATTGATTCCGCCACTGCCTTTTGTCTCGTACTGTCTGATGCTAATACGACCAAGTTTGTCGATCATTTTGCTGCGCATCTTGTATGTGATGGTTTTAGAGACTAGGGTGAACTGACGCCCTTGAAGGATGTTTAGTCCTTGGCTGACTATACGCATTAAAATGACAAGTAAAAGAGTTAATGCAATATAGCCGGTAGGGGTTTGCATTGAGGTTGGCAACAGATGATTCATCATCTCAAGCCCAGATGCTGGCTGGTCGAGAAGTACCTCGTCCACCATAAGTGGCATGAGCAGTGGAATAGGGACACTGATTAGTGTCGCGAGCACCGCAATGATGTTGGCAAACACCAGTTTGGACTTGTGCTTTTTTACTTGAGTTATCAGCCAAGAACGGCTAATAGTGTCATCTGAATTGGTCATTTTAATGAGAATAAGTCCTATTTAGGTGGGTGGTCGCATTCTACTGTGTTCTCTTAATAATGGAAGTCTCAATTTAATTGGAAGTTAATAATGAAAATAGAACATTACCACCGCTTAACCAAACAAGCCGTTGCATTAATCGAATCAGAAACCGATATGATCGCAAATTTGTCAAATATCAGTGCATTACTGTCGATGGAACTTGACAATCTTAACTGGGCAGGCTTTTACTTAATGAAGGGCGATGAATTGGTTCTTGGTCCATTTCAAGGTAAGCCTGCATGTGTGCGTATTCCTGTTGGCCGTGGTGTATGTGGTACGGCAGTGGCAATGAACTCTGTTCAACGTATATACGACGTGCATGAGTTTGAGGGTCACATTGCTTGTGATGCGGCAAGTAACTCAGAAATCGTAATTCCGTTTTCGATTGATGGAAAAGTAGCGGGTGTGCTTGATATCGATAGCCCAAATGTTGGTCGATTTAGCGAAATTGACGAGGAAGGACTGACGTTTTTCATGGCTGAAGTGGAAAAGCTGCTTAATTCGCACGCGAACAATGCATAAATTATTCTGTTACTGTGGTTTTTCCCAAGCATCTCTCTATAATACGTGAAAAATATTTTCTTAATGCTCGCGGAAAACCGCAAAAACCAGGAACCCACATGGAAAACACTGAAAAGTTAAAAAACAGCAAAGAAGTTATCGCATATATTGCTGAATGTTTCCCTAAATGCTTTACTTTAGAAGGTGAAGCGAAGCCACTTAAAATTGGTATTTTTCAAGATCTTGCTGAACGTCTAAATGAAGACGACAAAGTAAGTAAGACACAGCTTCGTGCAGCGTTAAGACAGTACACATCATCATGGCGTTACCTGCACGGCGTAAAAGCTGGTGCAGAGCGTGTTGATCTAGACGGCAACGCGTGTGGCACACTAGAAGAAGAGCACGTTGAGCACGCTAAAGCTACACTTGCAGAAAGCAAAGCTAAAGTTCAAGCTCGTCGTAAAGAGCAAGCACAAAAAGCTCGTGAAGAAGGCAAAGCGAAACCTAAGGCGAAGAAAGCTCCACAGCCTCGTCGCCAAGCGCCTAAAGCACCAAAAGTAGAAAAGCCTGTAGAAACACGCGCTTTGAACGTTGACGAATTCATCGCTGGCAAAGAAGTAAATGTGAACATGGGTAAAGGAAACATGGCTGCGACCATTGTTGAAATCAATAAGGAAGATGTACGTGTTCAGTTAGCAAACGGCCTACAAATGGTTGTTAAAGCGGAGCACTTGCGCGCTTAAAGGAGATACTCCTACGCATGAAATGCCGTTCAAAATTGACACTGATTGCTGCTAGCTTTTTGCTAGCAGCTTCAGCTCAGGCTCTTGAAGCCAAATTAAATCAGGACGATTTACCTCTACTCGCTCCTGAAGTCCAACACGAAACTGCTAGTAAACGTGTTACTTCTCGATTGACTCGTTCCCACTATAAACACTTCAATCTCAACGACGATTTTTCTCAAGCTATCTTTAATCGTTACTTAGAGATGCTAGATTACAATCGTAATATCTTCACTCAAGCTGATGTTGACTCTTTCTCTGCGGCATCGAAACAAATTGATGACCAGTTAAAAGCAGGCAACAACCAGATAGCTTTCGATGTTTACAATTTGTCTATGCAGAAGCGTTTTGAACGTTTTCAGTATGCACTGTCTTTGCTCGATAACGAGATTAAGTTCGATACCGATGAAACTATTGAACTGAATCGTAGTAAGGCTGCATGGCCGAAAGATATTGCTGAAGTGAATGAGCTTTGGAGAAAGCGCGTTAAATACGACGCATTGAATCTAAAACTGACTGGTAAAGAATGGCCAGAAATTCAAGAAGTTTTGGAAAAGCGTTACAACAATGCGATGAAGCGTATCACACAATCGCATAACGAAGATGCATTCCAGATCTACATGAACGCATTTGCGCGAGAGGTTGACCCTCATACTAGTTATCTTTCTCCGAGAAATGCAGAGCAATTCCAATCTGAGATGAACCTATCTCTGGAAGGGATTGGTGCTGTGCTTCAAATGACAGACGACTACACCGTTATTCGTTCTTTAGTTGCTGGTGGACCTGCATCTAACAGTAAGCAGTTGAGTGATGGCGACCGCATTGTAGGTGTTGGTCAAGATGGCGAAGAGATTGTTGATGTTATCGGCTGGCGTTTAGATGATGTAGTGCAACTTATCAAAGGCCCGAAAGGTACTAAAGTTAAGCTGCAGATTTTGCCTGAAGGTAAAGATGTAAAAAGTCACGTTGTCACAATTGTCCGTGACAAGATTCGTTTAGAAGACCGCGCTGTTAAATCAGAAGTTATCGAGAAAGATGGTAAGAAGATTGGTGTACTTGAAGTACCAAGCTTCTACGTTGGTCTTTCGAAAGATACTGACAAGTTGATTACTGAGCTTAAAGAGCAAGGTGTTGAAGGTATTATTGTCGATCTTCGTAATAACGGTGGTGGTGCACTGACCGAAGCAACGGAGCTCTCTGGTCTATTTATCAAAGAGGGACCTGTTGTCCAAGTTCGTGACAGCTATGGTCGTGTCAAAGTGAACAGTGACACCGATGGTAAGATTAGCTACCAAGGGCCGCTAACGGTTTTAGTTAATCGCTACAGTGCATCGGCATCTGAGATCTTTGCTGCAGCAATGCAAGATTACGGTAGAGCGATTATTCTAGGCGAAAACTCTTTTGGTAAAGGAACGGTACAACAGCACCGCTCTTTGAATCATATTTATGATTTATTTGACAAAGAGTTGGGCTATGTTCAGTACACAATTCAGAAATTCTACCGTATCAACGGTGGCAGTACGCAAAACAAAGGGGTAGTCCCTGATATTGCTTACCCGACGCCGATTGATCCAGCAGATACCGGTGAAAGTGTTGAAGATAACGCACTACCTTGGGATAGTATCGACAAAGCGAAATACTCAGTGTTACAGCGTAATGACGAGCAAATAGCTGCGTTAACGGCTAAACACCAAGCTCGTATCGCGACAGACATGGAATTTGGCTTTATCGTGCAAGATATTGAAAAATATAAGGCAGATAAAGACGACAACGAACTTTCTTTGAATGAAAAAGTTCGCCAACAAGAGAGTGACGATGCGGAAGCACTTCGTTTAGAACGTATCAATCAACGTCAAAAAGCTGCTGACTTAGAGCTGTTTAAAACTTTGGATGATGTTCCTAACGATTATGAAGCGCCAGACGCTTATCTTGATGAGTCGGTTGCAATCATGCTAGATATGATCAACAAATAAGTTTACTTCCTGTTGAAATTAAAAAGCGAGCTTAGGCTCGCTTTTTTTATATATTCGGACTGATATATCTTTATCTACTTGTTTATTCTGGTTTTTATTGAACATTAGTGAGGGAGTACCCCGTGAGTTTTCTAGATTTCCATTTGGTTAATAATGACATTTAAGTTACTTTGCATTTAAAATTTGGTGACTTGGATCATATTTTTTCGCTTTCTAATCATTACGTGCCTAAGCTTAAAGAAAACGAGGGGACGCTTATGAAATGGATTCTATTATTTTTATCTTGTTTAAGTTTCGTTGCTTTTGGGAGCGAAGTTGCTCCTAATGGTCAACAATCAAAAAGTGACAGCAATCTATCCCATTTTGATCTCCCTTTGTTGCTCGGTGATTGGTATCTGATGAATCCGGATCCAGAACAAGGCACTGAAAACTTTAGAGCAATCAAGTTGACTCTCGATTCAAACTACTCGTTTACTATCGATATCCAGAAAAAAGATTATAGTGTCGACCATTGGGGAGGTTTATATAACGCCAATGAAGACACAATCATTTTGGGGCTGAATACATCCGAGCCGCAAGTCTACTCATACAGCAGTAATCACAACATGCTAAACCTCAACGGTGTAATGTTTACAAAAGCATTACCTAATGCCCTGGCGGGAATTTGGTCGAGTTCAGAGCTGTCCGGCAGTGACTTAAGAGCGAGCAATATTCAGAAGATGGATTTGGTCCTTCAGCCTGACTTTATATTCATGTTCCGTGTCTCTGATGATGCGGGCAGCGAAGTGATTCGTCGTGGTGTCTACTACACGGAAGGGGATCAACTGGTTCTGCTTTACGAAGATGGAGAACATGGTACTCGTTACACGTTAAACAGTGATGTACTAACGCTCCAAGGTGAGGAGGGAGACATGTTTGCGGTGCTGAATCGTATTCGTTAAATGTCGTTGTGGTCTCTGAGAACCGAGGGTGTTGATAATATGGTTTCAGGTTGTTTATTAGGCGTTCCTTTCTGATTTGATTGATAAAATAACAAAACATGGAGGCATTTTCTAACAATGCCTCCTTTTTTTAACATTCCTCTTGTGTTCTCGGCGTTCAACCTTTAGATATATAAAGTTAAAAATAATTACGTATAACGATCAAAAGGAACTCGTCATGGCACATACACCTCAAGCCAAATATCGTAAAGACTATCAATCACCATCTCATACTATTTCTGAAATCGATCTGACCTTCGATTTGTACGATTCAGCATCCATCATCACAGCGGTTTCTAGTGTTAAGCAAGAGAAAGACAGCTCGACATTAGTATTGGATGGAGAAGGTTTGAAGTTGTTTTCTGTTTTGGTTGATGGTCAAGAGTGGTCGCAATATGAACAGTCTGAAACTCAACTTACGTTAAACGAACTTCCAAAAGAATTTACGCTAAAGGTCGTTACTGAAGTTAATCCTGAAGGGAACACGGCTCTAGAAGGCCTTTATAAGTCTGGCGGCGCGTTCTGTACTCAGTGTGAAGCGGAAGGTTTCCGTCGTATCACTTACTACATGGATCGTCCTGATGTATTGGCAAAGTTCACGACTACTGTTATTGCGGACAAAGCAGAAAACCCATTCTTATTAAGTAATGGTAACCGTGTTGATGAAGGTGAGGCAGAAAATGGTCGTCACTGGGTTAAATGGCAAGACCCGCACCCGAAACCAGCATACCTTTTTGCTCTAGTAGCAGGTGATTTCGATGTGCTTCGAGATGCCTACACCACGCAATCGGGCCGTAAAGTTGACCTAGAAATCTTTGTTGATAAAGGCAACCTAGATCGTGCAAACCATGCAATGGTGTCTTTGATTAACTCAATGAAGTGGGATGAAGAGCGCTTTAACTTAGAGTACGACCTTGATATCTACATGATCGTAGCGGTTGATTTCTTCAACATGGGTGCGATGGAGAACAAAGGTCTCAACGTATTCAACTCTAAGTTTGTTTTAGCGAACGACCAAACAGCAACGGATACCGATTACTTAGGTATTGAAGCGGTAATTGGTCACGAATACTTCCATAACTGGACGGGTAACCGAGTGACTTGTCGTGATTGGTTCCAATTGAGTCTGAAAGAAGGTTTAACCGTATTCCGTGACCAAGAGTTCTCTTCGGATCTTGGTTCTCGCGCAGTAAACCGTATAAACAACGTACGTATTATTCGTGGCCCTCAGTTCGCAGAAGATGCGAGCCCAATGTCTCACCCAATTCGCCCAGAAAAAGTGATAGAAATGAATAACTTCTATACTCTGACAGTGTACGAAAAGGGCAGCGAAGTGATTCGTATGATTCATACATTACTGGGCGAAGAAGGTTTCCAAAAAGGCATGAAGCTTTACTTCGAACGCCACGATGGTACGGCAGCAACGTGTGAAGATTTCGTCGCAGCAATGGAAGATTCATCGGGCGTTGATCTGTCTCAGTTCCGCTTATGGTACTGCCAATCTGGTACACCGACTCTGTCTGTAGAAAGCCATTACGACGCAGATAAAAAACAGTACATACTAAAAACTCGCCAGATAACCGCGCCAACGCATGAGCAAGCTGAAAAGCAAGCCCTGCATATTCCTCTAGACATCGAACTGTACACAGCGACGGGTGATGTGATTGAGTTACAATGTAACGGCGAGCCAGTTCACAATGTATTAGATGTGAAAGAAGCTGAACAGACCTTCATGTTCGAGAACGTAAGCGAGAAACCAGTGCCATCATTGCTGCGTGAATTCTCTGCACCAGTAAAACTTGAATACGACTATTCTGATGAAGAGCTAATGTTCTTAATGGTGAATGCGCGCAATGAGTTTTCTCGTTGGGATGCGGGTCAAATGCTATTGGCTAAGTACATTCGCAGTAACGTTGAGAACGTTCAACAAGCTCAGAAGTTTGAATTATCAGCCTCTGTTGTTGATGCATTCCGCGGCGTACTACTGAGTGATTCGCTAGAGCCGGCATTCATCGCAGAAATGCTTTCACTACCAAGCCACAATGAAGTGTCAGGCTGGTATGAGCGTGTTGATATTGATGCTGTCGCTTCTGTGCTTAACTCGATGAAGGTGACGCTAGCAGCAGAGCTTGAAGATGAGTTGGCTGCGGTTTATCACAGCCATGCGCTAACGGGCTATACAATTGATCACGACTCAATTGGTAAGCGTACTTTGCGTAAAGTTTGTCTAAGCTACTTAGCTCATACAGAGCAGGGTAACGACCTGGTTGTTGAGATGTATAAAACAGCAAACAACATGACTGACACTATGGCTGCAATGGGTGCGGCTAACAGTGCAAAATTGCTTTGTCGTGAAAGCTTGATGGCAGATTACAGCGACAAGTGGAAGCATGATGGTCTTGTTATGGATAAATGGTTTGCGCTGCAAGGTACCAACCCAAGCTCAAATGCACTTGAAGTGATCAAAGAGTCTATGTCACATCAGGCATTCAGCTTGAAGAACCCGAACCGCACACGTAACTTAATTGGTTCATTCTTTAACATGAACCCGGTTCAATTCCATGATAAGTCGGGACAGGGTTATGCGTTTGCTGGTGAGATCTTACGTGAACTAAACAGCAGTAACCCGCAAGTTGCTTCGCGTCTGATTGATCCACTGCTTAAGTTCCGTAAGTATGATGACGAGCGTCAAGCACTTATTAAAACAGAGCTTGAGAAGTTGAAGAACATGGATAATCTTGCAAAAGACCTGTTTGAGAAAGTAACAAAAGCACTAGAAGCTTAAGTGAAGAACTCAATAGTGTGAGCAGCTTGCTAATAAGCGGTTTACTCATATAGAAAACTCATCAGTGGTAGAGAGCATCTACCACTGATTTTTATTATGGGGAATCGAAATGTAAGTAAGCTAAAGTTAACTCCCTAGAATTTTAGACAGAACGTTTGTACAGTTAGACATCGTTAAGTGCCAAAAAACAATGGCACTGTACATTTATACAGGTATCGTATGAATCACTATATTTTCCAACTCAACATCTCATATCAGCAATTTTTGGCCAGTTATTCGGGAGCAGCAAGTCAAGTTCAAGTAATAACAACAACAGGATTGCGCATACAGTTAAATGCAACTCGATTCAGACCTTTTCTTACACAAATAGGGGTTAGAGGGCAATTTAGACTGACAACTGACCAAAAAAATAAGTTTATCAAGTTGGAAGCTCTGTAAAGCTTGGCATACCTAGTGAGTTAAAAGGAATCTTAATCACATAATCAAACATTTCACCTCCTACCACAGTTAAAACAATTAACCATTTTTCAATAATGCTTTTACAATGAACCAATGCATTACCTTTGCTTAACTCGTTAGTAGACAAGCGCTCAACGGCGTAATTCAAACACCAGATTAAGTGATACCCCTAATAATAAAATACAATACTAATTGTGGAGTGTGACTATGACCGCACGTGAAACTGTGGTTCCAGTTTTACTTGAAAAAGTTTACAAGCTGATTCAAGACAAACTTGACCTTGCTCATCGACCTCTCGTAACTCAACTTGCTCAACACTTGTTTAGTAACGTTTCTCACGACGACCTGACTCAGAGAAACGAATCCGATTTATATGGTGCTGTAGTTAGCTTATGGCACCACATCAACGAAAAGAAAGCCGACGAAATCTCGGTACGCGTTTTCAACCCGACGGTAAGTCGTCAAGGTTGGCAGTCTACTCACACTATCGTTGAGATAGTGGTACCAGATAGCCCATTCCTTGTTGATTCTGTAAAAATGGCACTTACTCGCCTAGATCTTTCTTCTCACCTTATGTTGCATAATCCAACACAAATCTCTCGTTCTGATTCAGGAAGCGTAGAGGGTGTGAGCAGTGGCGAGGGTGTTTTCCAATCTCTATTCCATATTGAGGTTGACCGTTTGAGCAGCAAAGCTGAAATGACGGCATTGAAAACAGAACTTCTAGACATTTTCACCGATACAAGCTTAGTGGTTAACGACTGGCTTAAAATGGTTGAAAAACTGAAAGAAGTAACAGACCTGGTTGAGCAGCAGAAAGACACCATTCCAGTAGACGGCCAACGTTTCGATGAGACGTTGGCGTTTCTTCGTTGGTTAGGTGAACACAACTTTACATTCATGGGTTATAAGGAATATGACCTAGTTTCAGTTAATGGCGATACTGAGCTGCAACCGACCAAGGAGCAAGGTCTTGGTTTGTTTGCGAATTCAGATCGTGTGCGTAACGTTAAGTTGTCTGAATTTTCTGACTCTGCACGTCTAGAAGCGAAAAAGCCATATGTACTTATCGTAACCAAGGGCAACACGGCTTCACGCATTCACCGCCCAGCTTATAATGATTACATCGGTATTAAGAAGTTCGATAAGAACGGTAAGGTTATTGGTGAGCATCGCTTTACTGGTCTTTACACCTCTGCGGTTTATAACCAAACCGTTGAAACCATCCCTCTAGTTCGTGAGAAAGTAGAACGAATCTTGGATGCAAGTGGTTACCGTGAAGGTTCATATTCATACAAAGCGCTACACAACATTCTTGAAAACTACCCACGTGATGAACTGCTTCAAGCTCGAGAAGAGGAGTTACTTGAAGTAGGTACCGGTGTTGTGCAAATGCAAGACCGTGATCTTCTACGTTTGTTTGTACGCAAAGACCCTTTTGGACGTTTCTTTAGCTGTATGGTTTACGTAACAAAAGATCGTTACAACACCGAGCTTCGTCGCCAAACTCAGCGCATCTTGAAGCAATACTTTGGCTGTGAAGAAGAAGTTGAATTTACAACGTATTTCTCTGAAAGCCCGCTGGCAAGAACACACTATATTGTTCGTGTTGATAACAACAACATGAATGTGGACGTGAAAACAATCGAGCAAAATTTAATGGAAGTATCGTCTACGTGGGATGACCGTCTATCTGAATCCATCATTGCAAACTTCGGTGAGAGCAAAGGTCTTCCATTGTCGAAAGAGTACATGCGTGCATTCCCACGTTCGTACAAAGAAGACATGATGCCCGGTTCTGCTGTTGCAGATATTGAGCGCTTAGAAGCACTATGTGAAGATAATAAACTTGGTATGCTTTTCTACCGTCCTCAGGAAGAAGCGGCAGACTCGAAAGCAGTTCGCTTAAAGCTGTTCTATCACAGTGCAGAGCCAATCCACCTTTCTGATGTGATGCCAATGCTTGAGAACTTTGGCTTGCGTGTTATTGGTGAGTCACCATATGAAGTTCGTAAGACTAACGGTACTACTTATTGGATCTTAGATTTCTCTATGCTTCATAAGAGTGACCAAACGATTGATCTTCGTGAAGCTCGTGATCTTTTCCAACAAGCATTTGCAGCAATCTGGGCTGGTGAATTAGATAGCGATGGCTTTAACCGTTTGGTACTAGGTGCAGGTCTATCTGGTCGTGAAATCTCAATTTTACGTGCTTATGCTCGCTACATGCGTCAAGTTGGTTTCCCATTCAGTCAACAATACATTGAAGACACCTTGTCTCACTACCCAGATTTAGCTAAAGGTCTAGTCAGCTTATTCGGCAAGCGTTTTGATCCTAAACTCAAGGGCAGCGCGAAGGGCCAACAAGATCTTATCAAGAAGATCACTGAACAACTCGATCATGTTGAAAGCTTGGATGATGATCGTATCATTCGTCGCTACATGGAGATGATCACTGCAACACTTCGTACTAACTACTACCAAGTAGACGAGAACAAGCAAGCTAAGCCTTGGTTGGCTCTGAAAATGAGACCAAGCGAGATTCCAGATATCCCAGCTCCAGTGCCTGCGTTTGAAATCTTCGTATACGCACCAGATATTGAAGGTGTTCACCTACGTGGCGGTAAAGTGGCTCGTGGTGGCCTTCGTTGGTCAGACCGTCAAGAAGATTTCCGTACCGAGATTCTGGGCCTAGTTAAAGCACAACAAGTTAAGAACACGGTAATTGTACCTGTAGGTGCAAAAGGTGGTTTCGTTTGTAAACGTCAGCACACTATGTCTGGCCGTGACGAGATCTTTGCTGAAGGGCAACGTTGTTACAAGCGCTTCATCCGTGCACTACTAGACGTATCAGACAACATCATTGAAGGTGAGGTTATCCCACCTAAGAATGTGGTTCGTCATGATGAAGATGACCCGTACTTAGTTGTTGCAGCCGATAAAGGTACAGCAACGTTCTCTGACTTAGCGAACTCTGTATCTGAGGAGTACAACTTCTGGTTAGGTGATGCGTTTGCTTCGGGTGGCTCTAACGGTTACGACCACAAAGCAATGGGTATCACAGCAAAAGGTGGTTGGGAATCGGTTAAGCGTCACTTCCGTGAAATGGGCATTAACTGCCAGACTACAGACTTCACTGCTATCGGTGTTGGTGATATGGCAGGTGACGTATTTGGTAATGGTATGCTGCTATCTAAGCACATCCGTCTACAAGCGGCATTTAACCACATGCACATCTTCATTGATCCGAATCCAGATTCAGCATCAAGCTGGGTTGAGCGTGATCGTTTGTTCAATTTACCTCGCTCAAGCTGGGAAGATTACAACAAAGAACTGATTTCTCAGGGTGGTGGCATTTTCTCTCGTCGAGCTAAGTCTATCTCTCTAACGCCTGAAATTCAGAAAATGCTGGGCACCAAGAAAGCATCAATGGCGCCAAATGATTTGATCAAAGCGATCTTATCTATGGAAGTCGATCTACTTTGGAATGGTGGTATTGGTACTTACGTTAAGTCTTCAAATGAAACTCATACTGATGTTGGCGACCGTGCTAACGACGTGTTGCGTATCAATGGAGGCGATTTGAAAGCAAAAGTTGTGGGTGAAGGCGGTAACTTAGGTATGACTCAATTGGGTCGTATTGAATATGCGCTTACCGGCGGCCGAGTGAACACAGACTTTGTTGATAACGTGGGTGGTGTTGACTGTTCAGATAACGAAGTGAACATTAAGATCTTCTTGAATGGCTTGGTGTCTAATGGTGATCTAACGGTTAAGCAACGTAACCAAGTTCTAGAGTCTATGGAAGATGAAGTTGGTGAGATTGTACTTGATGACGCGTACTGCCAAGCTGAGTCTATTTCGGTGACTGAACATCAGGGGGTGAGTTTAGTTAAAGAGCAAATCCGCTTCATTCATACAATGGAGAAAGCAGGGTATCTGGATCGTGGCCTAGAATACATACCAGATGACGAAACTCTGTTAGAGCGTGAGAAGCAAGGTCAAGGTCTGACACGACCAGAGCTATCTGTATTGATCGCTTACGGTAAGATGGTTCTGAAAGAAGATCTTGTGAGCGACGATATTGCGAATGATGAGTTCCATGCTCAACAATTGATGCAATACTTCCCTACTGAGTTACGCCGTAACTACTCTCAACACATGGATAATCATCCACTGCGTGCAGAAATCATTGCTACTGCACTTGCTAACCAAATGGTTAACGAGATGGGTTGTAACTTCATCACTCGTCTGCAAGAAGAGACGGGTGCAAACATTGTCGATATTGCCAATGCTTACGCGGCATCACGTGAAATCTATGGTTTGGGTCAAGTGCTTAAGAGCATCCGTGAACTGGATAATATCGCTTGCTCACAGGCTCAATATGAGTTGCTATACCACGTACGTCGTACACTGCGCCGTTTGACTCGTTGGTTGCTAAGAAACCGTACTGGCAAGCAATCTGTGAAAGCACTAGTTGAACTTTACCAAGGCGATGTAGTAGCTATTACTGAGAAACTGGATGAAAATCTAGTTGCTGCAGAAGTAGAAGAACATAAATCAATGGCGCAAGTATGGATTGAGCAAGGCGTAACCGCTGAATTAGCGAATTCAGTTGCGCGTCTGTCTAGCTTGTACTCAGCACTGGATATATCCACAGTAGCTCGTGAAACGGGTAAAACAGTACAACAAGCGTCTAGACTTTACTTCAATCTGGGCGACCGTTTGTCTCTGCATTGGTTCTTGAAGCAAATCAATGGTCAAGCAGTCGATAACAACTGGCAAGCATTGGCACGTGCTGCATTCAGAGAAGATCTGGATTGGCAACAACGCCAGCTAACGGGTCAGGTACTTAACTGTAGTTGTGGTTCAGAGCTTGATGTGATTAAAGCGCTCGATGAGTGGATGGAAAGTAACTCTGTTTCTCTACACCGCTGGGAAAGCATCCTGAACGAATTCAAAGTGGGTTCTGTGCATGAATTTGCTAAGTTCTCAGTTGCGCTACGTGAATTGATGCTACTGAATCTAAACTGCATGTCTAAAGACTAACGATTAGGTAGACAGTAATAAAGGGCAGGCCATTTGGTCTGCCTTTTTCGTTTTGGGGTGCGATTAGTTTGGGCTTAGAGAGTGTCAGTCAATTCACAGTGGACTAAAGTGATTCGTGGGAAAGTGAAGTAGAGGTACATGATATGCTCATTATACGATAACGTTTGCTTAATAAAGAAGCTCATTTGTTAGCAAACTCGATTATCTTACCCTTACAGCCAGTAATAGATTGAATAGTTGGGGAAATAAGTAAATAATATCGCCCCGTTTACACGGGGCTTTTTTCTATCGGAGGCACAATGCTTTACCGTCTAGCCAGAACTGGCTTTTTCCAACTTGATGCCGAAAAGGCACATGATCTCGCAATTCAAAACTTCAAGCGCTTTACTGGCACACCTATTGATCTTTTGTATCGCCAACAGTTACCTCACCGACCTGTAGAGTGCATGGGTCTTACTTTCAAAAACCCAGTTGGCCTAGCGGCTGGCCTAGATAAGAACGGCGAATGTATTGATGCATTTGGCGCAATGGGTTTTGGCTTTGTAGAAGTAGGAACTGTTACGCCACGTCCACAAGCAGGTAACGATAAACCTCGTCTATTCCGTCTTGTTGAAGCTGAAGGTATCATCAACCGAATGGGTTTCAATAACCTAGGTGTAGATAACCTTGTTGAGAATGTTAAGAAGTCAAACTACGACGGAATCTTAGGTATCAACATTGGTAAAAACAAAGACACACCAATTGAAAAGGGTGCAGAAGACTACTTGATCTGTATGGAGAAGGTATATCAATACGCGGGTTACATTGCAGTAAATATCTCTTCACCAAACACACCTGGGCTACGTTCGCTACAATACGGCGAAGCACTTGATGATTTGCTGTCTGAACTTAAGGCAAAACAAGCGGAACTAGAAGAGAAGTATGGTAAGTATGTTCCTCTAGCTCTTAAGATTGCTCCGGATCTAAGTGATGATGAAGTCAGCCAAATTTGCGAATCATTGATCAAAAATAAGATCGATGGTGTGATCGCAACAAACACGACTTTGGATCGCTCAATCGTTGAAGGCATGAAACACTGCGACGAAGCGGGTGGCCTAAGTGGACGTCCAGTTCAATCTCGCAGCACTGAAGTAGTTCGTAAACTTCACCAAGAGCTAGGTGACCAACTGCCGATCATCGGGGTAGGTGGCGTTGACACTTATGTTGCTGCAAAAGAGAAAATGATGGCAGGTGCTAAGCTTGTTCAAGTCTACTCTGGTTTTATCTACAAGGGTCCACGCCTTGTAGCTGACATTGTCAAAAACCTGTAACTTACAAACCATGGTCGTTATAGAGCATCAATATCAGAAGTATCTATAAACTTACATCGTATTACTAAAAGAGACACTGTAACTCCCTGAGTTATAGAGAAAAGCGATAAGAAAGAGGAATTCATTTCCTCTTTTTTTTTGCCTATTGCTCAGTAAAATTACTGCAATTGAAGGTAATTTTGCGTTTTACCTAATGGAATAGTTCAACAGTGTGAGACGAAATGATGCTTAAACCTAGCGATACATGGAGTTGGTATTACGATGAGCAGCAATGTTCATTAATGCTAAACCTCGGAGAGGATATGATTTTCAAAACGAATCTGGTCCGCAATAAGCTGGTGGACTGCGCGTTTCGAGATAATGAATTCACCGTTGATGACGCATCCTCATACCAAACCTTCAAAGAACAAATTTCTGGCTTAGAGCTATCTGAGCCTCGCCAAGCAGAACTTGCGCTTTACTGCGTGGCTGCGAAGCGTTTCCACAAGCCCGTACAACCAAAGAGCTGGTTCTTCGCACCTCAAGATGCAGGCCATGAGTACCCTCAGGAAGGGGATATTGTACAAATGAATAACGAGCATAGCCTTGGTTACTTCATCGTGTTAGAAGTGGGCGAGTGTGCGAGCTTATGTGCATTTGTAGACCTAGAAGAGTTCCTACTGACCCCTTCAAAGGGATTACACTTTGGTGACTCGATCAAGGTGATGCACGATAGAATGCTTGATGCTAACGCTATTCTGCATCAATCTCATCATATTGCGATGGTTGGCTGACTCAAATTTAATACATCATTTCGGCCATACGTAGCAGTGAACATCCTCATCAAACCTTCCAAATAATCGGCTTAGTAGCCGATTTTTTTGTGCCTAAAAAACCTCACCCTTATAAATGCATCACTTATTAACTATCAAAATAGTGTAGTTAAGACGATTTTATTTACGTTAATTTCACCTTGTTTACTTCCCCAAAAGTGTAATTTACCCATACTTATTCCCTGTTTTTATGTTTTTGTAGTTAAATTTCAACCTTGTCTTTTGTTTGGTATATACCAGATTTTAGATGAATATTAATTCACAGTGGCAAGTTGGTCGGAAATTGGGTGTTAAACGAGTGAGTTCGTTAGGTCATATGTTTTAAGGGAATGTGGGTAAGCGATCGCTTCAGTAATGAGTATTTGCTAGCCAGTTAGTTGAAAGATTCAATGAAAAGACGAGTTTAGAGTGATGCTCTGGTAACAAAATCAGGTATAATCGAGCTCATTTTTATCAATAAAAGAACACTATGAATCAATATCTAGCGGTTACCTCAAACGGCCTTGAGAATTTATTAGTTGAAGAACTAACCCAACTAGGGATTACAAACGCAAAACCTGTTCAGGCAGGTGTTAAATTCAAAGCGACCAATGAGCAAATTTATCGTTGTTGTTTGTGGAGTCGTTTGGCTTCTCGATTTGTACGTGTCCTTTCTGAATTCACTTGTCAGGACGACATGGATTTGTACCTATCGACCACTGCGGTTAACTGGGTGAATCAATTCCATAGCTCTAAGCGTTTTGTGGTTGACTTTAATGGTACGAACCGCGAAATCCGCAATAGCCAATATGGGGCGATGAAAGTGAAAGACGCTATCGTCGATTGCTTCGAGAAGAAGTCACTACCTCGTCCTTCTATTAACAAAGAAAATCCAGATGTTCGTATTCACGTTCGTTTACACCGTGACAAAGCGATTCTTGGCCTTGATATGGTCGGCAGCGGTCTTCACCAGCGTGGTTACCGTCCTGAATCAGGTCGAGCGCCATTGCGTGAAACTCTTGCTGCAGCGATTCTTCTTCGTAGTGGATGGGACGCCAAAAAACCCTTCTTAGATCCTATGTGTGGTTCAGGTACGCTTGTGATTGAAGCGGCAATGATGGCTGCGAACATGGCTCCGGGTGTTAAGCGTCAGAAATGGTGTTTCGAATCTTTAGAAGATTTTCAATCAGACCTATGGGCTGAAGTTAAGTCAGAAGCGAATGTTCAAGGTCGCCGTGGTGTTAAGAAAGTAGATTGCAAGTTCTACGGTTATGATAACGACGAGCGAATGATCAAGACTGCACGTGACAATGCGCGTCGTGCCGGTGTTGAAGACTTAATTCAATTTGAAGTAGGTGATGCTGCACTTGTTAAGCGTCCTGCTGATTTCGACAATGGCGTGGTTGTATCAAACCCACCTTACGGTGAGCGTCTAGGTACAGAGCCTGGCCTGATTGCACTTTACACCGCATTTGGTGCACAGCTAAAAGCTGAGTTTGGTGGTTGCAACGCATCTATCTTCTCTAGCTCAGACGAGCTTCTCAGCTGTTTGCGTATGCGTGCAGACAAACAGTTCAAATTGAATAACGGTGCGTTACCTTGTCACCAAAAGAACTACTCAATTTCCGATCGTCCGATGTCAGAGCGCCCAACAGAGCAGCAAGAGCAGCAGATTGCACCTGATTTCGCGAACCGTCTTAAGAAGAACATCGGCAAAATTGGCAAGTGGGCTAAGAAAGAGCAACTAGATTGTTACCGTATTTATGATGCAGACTTACCTGAATACAATGTAGCGATTGACGTATACCCAGATCACCTTGTGATTCAAGAATACGCTGCACCTAAAGATGTACCGGAAGAGAAAGCAAAACGTCGTCTAACCGATATCATCCGTGCTTCTATTCAAGTGACCGGCGTTGAAGCCAATAACGTTGTGCTGAAAGTTCGTCAGAAGCAAAAAGGCCGCTCTCAATACCAGAAGCTTTCTCAAGATTCATCGAACCTAGAAGTAAACGAGTACGGTGTTAAGCTGATTGTTAACCTTCACGACTACCTAGATACAGGTTTATTCCTTGATCATAAGATTACTCGTCGTCGTATCGGTGAAATGGCGGCAGGTAAGGATTTCCTAAACCTGTTTGCTTATACTGGTAGTGCATCTGTACATGCTGCTGTGGGTGGCGCACGCTCTACAACTACTGTCGATATGTCTAATACCTACCTAGAGTGGGCGAAAGAGAACATGGATCTCAACGGCCGTGTAGGTCGTCAACATCAATTTGTTCAAGCTGACTGCTTACAATGGTTAGCCAAAGAGAAAGGCTCGTACGACCTGATCTTCATTGATCCACCAACCTTCTCAAACTCGAAGCGTATGGATCAATCTTTCGATGTTCAACGTGATCATATCCAGCTGATGGAGAACCTAAAGCGTTTGCTGCGTGAAGAAGGTACGATTGTTTTCTCTAACAATAAACGTCACTTCAAAATGGATTTAGAAGCATTAGAAGAGCTGGGTCTTAAAGCTCAGAACATCTCTTCTAAAACACTGCCTCTAGATTTCTCTCGTAATAAGCATATTCACAACTGCTGGTTGATTACACACAAGTAATCAAGAGCTCGTATAAGGATATATAGTGCTGACTCTATACAGTACAGAAGGGTGCCATCTATGTGAGATGGCATTCAAACTCACGGAACAGTTAAACATGAGCCATCATGTCAATGTTGTTGATATTGCATTCGATGATGAGCTCTTTTCCCATTACGGGGTCACTATTCCGGTGCTCAAATTTGAAAGCTCTGACGGTTCTCAACACTCAGAGCTTAACTGGCCATTTGGCTTGTTAGAACTTAATGATTGGTTAAAGAAGAATGGCATTACTTACAATTCATAATGGGCAGTTAGCATTTGGCGACCACCCATTGTTAGACCGTGCAGACTTCGCACTGCAAGAAAATGAGCGTGTTTGTTTAGTAGGGCGCAATGGTGCCGGTAAGTCTACGTTGATGAAAGTGCTTTCTGGCAGCATCATCATGGACGACGGCAAGATGCAAATTACGCAAGATGTGGTTGTGTCTCGCTTGGAACAAGATCCGCCGCGTAACGAAGAAGGCACAGTTTATGATTATGTGGCTGGTGGCCTTGCTGAGATTGGCGAGCAGCTAAAGATCTATCATGAGCTTCTTGATTTGATCGCAACCGACCCTAGTGAAAAAAATCTAAACCGCCTTACTCGTGTACAAGAACAGTTGGATCACGCTAATGCATGGCGTTTTGAAGACCGTGTAACTAATGTTTTAGGTGCTTTAAAGCTGACAGCTGAAACTAAGCTGACAGATTTATCTGGTGGTTGGCAGCGTAAAGCAGCCCTTGCTCGAGCGCTTGTGTGCGACCCTGACGTGCTTTTACTCGACGAACCGACTAACCACTTGGATGTTGCTACTATCGAATGGTTAGAAGGCTTCCTGAAAGACTTTCGCGGCTCAATCATCTTTATTTCGCACGACCGTGCATTCATTAAATCGATGGCAACACGTATCGTAGATCTTGATCGGGGTAAGCTGAGTTCTTTCCCTGGTGACTACGAAAATTATTTAGTTGAGAAAGAAGAAGCGCTTCGTGTTGAAGAGATGCAGAACGCTGAATTCGATAAAAAGCTCGCTCAGGAAGAAGTATGGATTCGTCAGGGCATCAAAGCTCGTCGTACTCGTAACGAAGGTCGTGTACGTGCGCTTAAAAAGCTACGTGAAGAGCGTTTGAATCGTCGTGAAGTGCAGGGCAAAGCGGTTATCCAAATCGATGATGCACAGCGCTCAGGTAAGATTGTATTTGAAGCTGAGAACATTAACTTTGGCTTCGAAGGTAAACAGATAGTTAAAGACTTCAGCTTCAATATCATGCGTGGCGATCGTATTGCACTGATTGGTCCGAATGGTTGTGGTAAGAGTACGGTTCTTAAGTTGCTTCTTGATCAACTAAAACCTGATTCAGGTCGTCTGCATTGCGGTACGAAACTTGAAGTGGCTTACTTTGACCAATACCGTGAAATCCTTGACCCAGAGAAATCGGTTATCGATAACCTAGCGGATGGTAAGCAAGAAGTTACAGTCGGTGGTCGTGAGCGTCATGCACTTAGCTATTTACAAGATTTCTTATTCTCCCCTAAACGTGCACGTACTCCAGTTAAAGCGCTATCTGGTGGTGAGAAAAACCGTCTGCTATTAGCTCGTATTTTCCTTAAATCAAACAACTTGCTGATTCTCGATGAGCCAACCAACGATCTAGATATCGAAACTTTGGAACTTTTAGAAGATTTGCTTGCCAACTATCAGGGTACGCTTCTTTTAGTAAGCCACGATCGTCAGTTTGTAGATAATACAGTGATGACAAGTTGGATCTTCGAAGGCAACGGCGTGATTGAAGAATTTGTTGGTGGCTATCATGATGCTCAGCAACAGAGAAAGCAGGCGCTTGAATACCGACAGGTTGAAAAGCCATCAAAGCCAGCGAAAGTAGTTGAGGAAACCCCGAAAACTGCACCAGTTAAAGCTAAACCTAAGAAGTTATCGTATAAGCTACAGCGAGAGCTAGAAGCTTTACCACAACGTTTAGAAGAATTGGAAACACAAATTGAAGCTCTTCAGGAAGAAGTTAACGATCCAAATTTCTTTTCGAAATCTGTAGAGCAGACACAGCCAGTTTTAGATAAGCTAACTGCGACAGAGCAGGAGCTTGAAGTTGCATTTGAGCGCTGGGAAGAGCTCGAGGCACTACAACAGAAAAGTTAAGAAGTAATAATGACTTGTACTAAATTTAAATTAACAACAGCTGCAGCCTTTGTTCTAGCTGCGACTAATGCCAACGCTGCGCTATATAAGGTAGTTGAAGTAACGCCTTCGATTACCGGTGCATCTGAAATTTTTGGTGTAGCGATCCAGCCTGGTAGTGCTACTGACGGAACGCATAACCTTGCACTAGGATGTTTTGACTCAGCGGCAACAAACTGTACTGACACTACATTCAAACTTGCTGGTGAAACTCGTAATACGGTCGAAGCGGTAAGCTATCGAGAAGAAGTGCCTTTCGCAATGGATGCTCCATTCCAATATATTCAAGCGCTTGATGATTTCGAAAATTATTGCTATCGAGAGCTTAGATACTCTACATGTGACAGCTGGGCTGAAAAGCGTTGGGCGACTTGGAGTAAGGAAAAAAATGACTTGAGTTACGTAAATGCCAAAGCCTTTGTTGAAGGTGGCGCTACGTTTGAGAGCCGTAACACAGTTATTAACTCTCTAGACGATACAGCTCAACCACTAGGTGTTAAATCTGAAGGTAGTATCCGTAATAATGCATTGTTTACAACGACAACTGGACCTACTGGTACTTCTGAAACGCGTGCATGGAAAGCAATTACCGCAAGTAACGGTTCTGTTTACAATATAGGTAGTGTGTCTGAAAAAGGCCCTGGTACCGGTACTTCAGATACGACGTTTAGCTCAAAAGCTGCAATTTGGGATGGTACGACGACTAAGAAAATCGATTGGATTCGTAGCGGTAATGCTCAACAAGGTGATTACTTTGCTCAAGGTAGCATGCGTTCAATTGTTGAATCAAACGTTGAATCAAACTCTGTTTTTTATGGTGTTGGTTATAATACTGCCGATGGTAATGGCGACCGACAAGACATGAATGCCAGTGTCTTTGTGAGTGATTCGTTAGATCTAACGAGTGCGACATGGACAACTAAGCAGGTTAGTGGCGCAGAAGCTAAATCAGGCTCGTCTCGCGATGATGCGAGGTACAGTAACTCCGTTGCGACTGATATTAACGACAACTTGTTTGCAGTTGGTTATGCTAAACGTAATGGCTATGTGCCAGAAAACGGCAGCGCAGGTAATAAGCTTTTCGTTGTGACTGATGCGAGAAACCCAACAGCAACATTCTTGTCCGGCGGTATTTTCTTTATTGGTTCAAGTGGTGAAGCTAAAGCGGTTAACAACTATAATGAGTTTGTTGGGCAGATTGATGCAGAAACGACTCGCGAGGTTAGTGGCCGCGAAAGAAGACATAGAGGCTTTATATATCCCTATAACGTATCTTCATCGGATGATGCGCGTCGTCTAGATATCTTTAACGGTCAAGCTTGGTGGCTAGATGATTTAACTAATGATGGTGACGCTACTGGTGAAAACAACAAGTTTAGAATCATCGACGCAACCGACATTAACGATGCTGGTGTAATCTCGGCGACTGCGATTAAGTGTACTGTTGGTGGAACAGCTCAGCCTTATGATACAACCTCTCACAACTCATACTGTGGTGGCGCCTCATCCAATGCGGTAGAAGAGGTTGTAGCGGTTAAGCTTGTACCTATTGCTGGTGCAACCAAAGCTGATATTCAAGCTCGTAGTGCCGACTCAGAGAAAATCGATCGTCAAGGTGGTAGCCTAGGTTGGTTATCTTTGACTGTACTTGGTCTGTTAGGGTTCCGTAGAAAATTTAAATAATTTTTTCTCTTGAGCCCGAGTTCACAATTCTGAACTCGGGCTTTTTTTCGCCTTGAGAAAATCGAAAAATTGGTCGACTATTAAATTTGGAGTCACAAAAACTCCGCAAAGTTGTAATCATTGTATGTTAGTAAATCGAAATACCCGTATGAGGACTGCACTATGAAGAGACAAAAGCGTGATCGACTAGAACGAGCACAATCTCAAGGCTATAAAGCTGGTTTAAACGGTAGGTCACAAGAAGCTTGCCCATACAGCCAAATGGATTCTCGGTCTTATTGGTTAGGTGGTTGGCGAGATGCCAGAGATGACAAACAAGCAGGTCTCTACAAGTAGATAGAGCGCAACGAATTCAAGGTCAGGGCTCCATTGTTTTTAAAACAATGGAGCCTTGTTAGGTTTAAGGGGATGCAAAGTTTACAGACGGCAAAGAACAATGTTTCTATGATATTCACACTCTATCCATTGCTGGTGGATTTAGCATTTCTTCCCCTAAAGTAACCTTTAATGCACTATAACTAAATATCTTGACGACAAAAATAAAGCAGCCATAGGCTGCTTTATTTTAAGCTAATTAGATAGTTAGAATGCTGACGTATCTTGGAAAAGGCCAACTTTCAAATCTTTAGCCACATAGATCTCTTTGCCATCAACAAGCACACGACCGTCTGCAAGGCCCATAACTAGGCGACGGTTAACAACGCGCTTCATGTGGATCTCGTAAGTTACTTTTTTCGCTGTAGGTAGGATTTGACCTGTGAATTTAACTTCGCCAACACCTAGAGCACGGCCTTTACCTTCGCCGCCAACCCAACCAAGGTAGAAACCAACCAGCTGCCACATAGCGTCTAGACCTAAACAACCAGGCATTACTGGATCACCAGGGAAGTGACAATCAAAGAACCATAGGTCAGGAGTAATATCGAGCTCAGCAAGAACCAAACCTTTACCGAAATCACCATCAGTCTCAGACATTTTAGTGATGCGGTCCATCATCAACATGTTTGGTGCTGGTAGTTGAGGACCTTGTGGCCATAGTTCGCCTTGGCTTGAAGCTAGAAGCTCTTCGCGAGTGTAAGAATCACGTTTGTTTTGCATTATCAATTACTCCGATTTTTGATAGGTGCATATTAGTGAACAGGTGTACGCTAAACAAGTCCGATCAGTACTAGACAAACCAGTTTTTGATGCGTCCCACAATTCCCATTGGGTGCTCATGTCTTTCAAAGTTTTCAATACGTTCCGCGATTTTGCTAAGAACGCTTTCTTCTTCATCGTCTCTAAATGGTTTGTTCATAATTAGAGGAATAGCTTCGTCTACATTTGACACAGACCAGATGTGAAATTCTTCGTTTTTGATGCTTTCGATAAGGTCCGGTTTAAGAGCAAGATGCCTTAGATTCGATCTCGGCAGAATGACGCCTTGTTTACCAGTGAGTCCTTGGTGCTTACAAACATGGTAAAAGCCTTCGATTTTCTCATTAAGGCCACCAACGGCTTGTACACGACCAAATTGGTCGACAGCGCCTGTTACAGCGATCTGTTGGTCGATAGGGTATTCAGATAGCGCGCTTACAAGAGAGCAAAGTTCTGCGAGAGAAGCGCTGTCGCCATCAACTTCACAATACGATTGTTCAAACACGACAGATGCAGCGTATGGTAATGGATCCTCAAGGTTTAATGCGCTGCTAACAAATGCTTGCATGATCATCATGCCTTTTGCATGTAAGTTACCACCAAGCTCTGCTTTACGTTCAACATCGGAAATGTCGCCATCACCAAAGTGAATAACGCATGAAATACGTGCAGGTTCACCATAAGAGATTGGGTGACCTGGAACGTCGATGACGGTGAGACCATTTACTTGGCCAACTTGTTCACCTTCGGTTTCAATGATGACTTGGCCATCGCGAATGTCATCTAGAGCGCGCTCTGGAAGATATGATTCTCGATTGTATTTGTGTTGTTGAGCTTGTTGTACATGGTGGATGTCAATTTCACCGTTGTTGGCTTCAACCAGTGCCTCACTCAGCAACGCGTTGTGCCAAATTGGACACAGTGGAATGTAACTTTGATCTTCCGTTTCTCGTGCGCCAGCGGTCAAAATCGCCGTTAACGCGTTTTGTGTAATGTTTGGTAGATTATAACGTTGCACAAGCCACTTAAGGTAGCCAAGGTATTGAGTCAGAGTTTCTTCAGATAGCTTAATGTCTTGTTCAACTTCACTGAAAAGACAAAAACCGGTTTGAATATCGCTATCTAAATAATCAAGATCACCGAGTTGCGATCGGTCTCCCACGACAATTAATTTGATATTGTACGTAAGAGGAAGCGTTGGTGATTGATTCAAGTGCTCAGGGTTACTGCTGATTGGCTCCACAGCTTCACTAAGCAGTGCTGACTTTAATAGTAACCAGCTTCCCGGATTAGCTAGAATTAAATTGGCTGACACGATCAGATAACCATTGTTCGCTCTAGCGAGTAAACCGGGTTTCGTAGCAACAACTTTGCCATCACGCGATTGAACTTGATCAAACAGAGAGGTTGCGTTCAAAGATTCGGTTTTGATAACCGGCTTTGTATCGTCATCTAATTCAGCAACTAAAGATTCAACGATCATTTGGCGATAGATCGAGTTGTCCGGAGAATTCACCAATAACACACGTGAAAGGTTAGATAAACGGACAAAGCGAGTTAATGCATCTCTGAATCGGTGTTGAATAACTGAGAATGGGAGAGGCGAGATGTCATGGTATTGCTCTAATTGAGCGTTATATTCGTCGTACTGAGGCGTAAAATGTCGCCAATCTACTTGTGTCATTTAGGTTTCTGATTAGGATAATAAGGTAGGGAGTATATAGAAAAACTGATCTCGCTTGTAGCTCTATATCGACATGATCAATCACGGGGCGAATATAAGTATGATCTTGGTCTATTCTTTCAAGACAATAATTGTTAAATCGTCCATTTTGGGTTACGCTGTCACTAGGATTAACACGCGAGATTAGACATGAAATATCAGCAACTTGAAAACTTGGAATGTGGTTGGAAATGGAATTATCTGGTCAAAAAATGGAAAGATGGCGAATCGATCACCTGCCATATTGATTCAAGTGAAGCTGAGGTTGCAATACAAGCGCTGTTAAAGCTTGAGCATCAACCAACAGGCGTACTTGACTGGATCACCGACAACATGTCTCCAGAGCTCGATAATAAGCTTAAGCAAGCGATCAGAGCGAAGCGTAAGCGCCACTTTAACGCTGAGCAAGTTCATACTAAAAAGAAATCAATCGACCTCGATTACCGCGTGTGGGAAAAGCTATCTCAAAGAGCGAATGAGCTGGGGTGTACTCTGTCTGACGCCATCGAATACCTAGTAAGTGAAGCATCTCGTAGCGAACAGGCGAGTAAGACGGTAACGAGCCTTAAAGAAGATTTAAGCAAGCTTCTTTCTGACGATAAATAACCATCAATATTAATGGTGACTTTATGATATATGTAATCTTAATCTGTGCAGTGTTGATATTTTGGCTGGTTGCGGTCGATAGGCCTGTACTAAAAATAAAATTCAATGATGGGGCTATTGATCAATTCAAAGGTCATCTACCACCGAGTTTCAAACACAATCTTCAAGAGATTGGCCACAATAATGCGTTTAAAGGTGAACTGAAAGTGTACGCGAAGCGCTCTGGTTACATTCTGAAGTTCACTAAGGATGTACCAAAGAGTGTTCAGCAGAGAATTCGTAACGTTTTCCCGCATAACGGCTTTAAATCGAAAGGCTCAAAGAAAGCGTAATCTTTTATAATTACGCGTTGTCTAAAACAACACCATACTAAGTTAGTCCTAAACACCTCTCCATTTTCTGCATACTGTTTTCAATTTTCACGAATAGAGAACAGTATGAGATATCAAGTACTTTTATTGTGTTGTTTGCCATCATTTGTGATTTCAGACGACTCTTTGATTAACCCAGTCGCAAAAAAGATTAAAACCAGCGTTCTTAAAGGTCTCAACAAGAGTCATATTGAGCTAGAAGGGTATTGTGATCTTATGATTGAGATGAAGCATGCCAAAGGCTATACACTAATCAAAAAGGTTAGAACATCTGGAGATAGCAAAATCTGTAAAGAAGCTAAAAACACTTGCCTAAGCGTAAAAAGTTTAAGTATATAGCTTTCCTGAGAAAATATATTCGTCTCCACATATCAGAATAACTACAACCTGATGCACTATAACTAAATATCTATAGTTTTAGTGAAACAATTTCGTGAACCAATCTCTAATTTCTATTAATATTTAGCTCACTTATAAAGTCGGCATATGCTGCCAAAAAGAAGATTAGGGCAAAGGAAAGTCTCGGTTGTTGCTAGCAAATAAAAATTATCCCCCAGAAGTCATAGATATCTCTAGAAAAGTTTCAATTAACGTTGAGACTCGTTTTACTAAGTGGTTAATATCTGAAAAGTATAAACTTGACCAATCCACGGTCGACACGCTACTTAGCTTAGAAAATAGATACTGCGAGAGCGTCATCTTTAATGAGGCAGACCGAATCTCACATAATCAACGTATTCTTTTGCGTTGTGAACAAGATAGAGTCAATGCCAAACGTGAGAAGATAGCGGCCAAACAACAAACACTGCGTTACGTTATTGACGATGTGAGTGACGCGGCTTCAGCGCTCATGTTAGAGAAGCTTCAAGGTACACTGATAAGCTCTCTGTTCACACAATTGCCAGATTACAATCAGTTTGCGAGCGTCGTGTATTCTCCATTTTTAAACTTTTCCAAGTTATATAAAATTTCATCGGAGAGTCGGGGACTTAGCTCTAGTCTTGTTGAGTTTGTTTCCAATCGTGAGTTTACAGAGAAGTACGGTAAGAAATCGAAAATCATACTCGACCCTAAAGTTGCAGCAAGGCAAATTGGTATAGAGAACTGTCGTTTGTTGTTCCCGTTACTAATGAGCCAAAAGTTGATTAAGTGGAACGACGGTAATATCAAGCATATTGTACCTAAGGTTTGGCAACACTTGGTGGTGACTTCGAATGCTACGCGTATAAGACTACAACAAACGTCCGTTAAAGATCCGAACGTTGGCATCCTTCTTGGCGTTTTGAGAGTGTTACCTTTATTCTTGATTTGTAATCACTTTTCTTCAACTTTCGAAGATGCCTTGGTGAAAACTATGCTCGGTTATCGAGATGCTAGTGACAGGCATGAAGAATATTACGCTTGTGCTGAAGTCATCCCAAATACACAGTTTCTGGAGTCTATGGTAGAGCAACTTGAGCTGAAACTCCTTCAGAAGCTCGTCGAATTCATTGATTGGAGTCCTGGCAACCAGTTTATACAGAGAGCGTTGTTAGAGGAAGTAAACGATGTTCCAGTATTAGAACGAACTCTTCACGGAGCAGCATTAGCTCAAGGAAGAAAGTTCTCTATTTTTGAAGCTCTTAGCAACAGTGATTTCTTTAATATTAAGCACAAACCTTATTGGTTCTCGAATGTTCAAATGTCAGCAACGACGATTGAGCAAATGCAGAATAGGGTACCAGGTAAAATAACCGATAAGATGTAAAGAAAAAGAGCCACAATTGATGTGGCTATTTTTCTTTTTGCTACACTGTCACCTTTGTGGTAATGACAATTCGAGGAATTATCATAGGTACGTTTTAGCAAACGACTTCAAAGGTGAATGAGTCCTGTTTGGCTATTGCTTGTTTGACTGGAATACCTAAACGTTGGCATGCCATTAGCAGTTTAAGCTTTCTATCCGCCGGAGCGTGCTCTGAGAGAATGACTGAGGTCAGGCACTGCTTGTTAAGAAATAATTTATTGCCTTTAAGCTCTTCGTTAGGCAGTACCCAGCGATATTCTCGTTCATAGCGCCAATTGGAGTGCTTTACCTTAAAGAGTTCGGTACCTAAGCGTAATGGCGGTAAATTCTCTAACAAGGGTAAACAGATATTGTTTGGATAGTCTTCATATTGGACCGCGAAGCAGTTTAGGTTTGCGTCACCCTCATAAAAGTTAAGGTCATATTCAATACACATACCTTTGAAGTTATCACCATACTGAGACCACAGTATTGGGTGGTCGCTGGACTGTGAGAAACACATCACCTTAAAATCATTTTGAAGGCATTGGCTGAAGATGTGGTTAGAATCAAAAGGGTTATTAAAGGATTTAGCGTAATCAAACCACAACGAACACTCGGATATAGATTGTATATTTCTATCATGGAGCGATCTGAACTTATAAAGTTTAGGCAACATATCAAACACCTAGTTTACAACATTTTCTGATGTTAACACTTTAATTGGTAATTCAACTCCGAATGCAGAGCATTTGATTGCTTAATCACCTTATTTTTAATTATAACTGTTTGATAGATCAAAATTTAAACACAAAATAGTGGCCTGTTTAGGTGGTTTATTTTGCCATTCGTCGCCCTTTAAGGTTTCTAGAATAATGTTAAATACGATGCAACGTAACGTTTGAGTTTATTCAATCACGACATCGGTAGCCAAGATGAATGTCGATATTATCTGAATATCTGAAACTATTGCACCGGAGTGCGTTGCGTTGTCACTTATTGTCAACTTGTAACCTGTGAAATTAACTGCGGATATACTTTGAATTCAATGTAGCTTGTTCATAATTTAGTTTGGGTTTCAGAGACAAGCTCATGGAACCTTAAGTAACGAGAGCGACGTTAATTGATAAGCTGGAAACGAACTCAACTTGAAAGCGTGACATAAGTGACCAGCAAAGCACAACAATAGGACTACTTTCATAACTTACACACAGCAATGTGTAGCCATCGGTTGTAGAAAGTTAAATATTGAATGGATAGCATCTAAGAGTTAATTTGAACAGGCGCTGCGTAAAGATCCAGTAAGAGTGTTTAGCTGATGTAATCAAGGTGGTACGAGTTGGTTTTATTTAACGTGTAGTCAAACTCATAAAAATGGTTAATCGAATGAATTAAGTGGTTCTGTACGTAAAATCTGTGAGGGATAAGGCTCGTAAAGGTCTCAGGTTCACATGTAATATCCCTGTCAATCCCATTTTAAAATGTCCTCTTTTCTCCCAATTAGAAATGTCACCTTTGGGAGAAAAGAAC
>NZ_JBQKUM010000024.1:0-61812 GCF_054968605.1 Pseudoalteromonas sp. G5_S1_14_S5
ACCAAAAAAAAGCCCGCTTTAATAAGCGGGCTTAATAGAAATCTTACAGTCTGACACTAAAAATGCTCAGCTGATTAGGGGCTTAGCCCCAGATTCAAGTACTAGATTAGTCGAAAAGACCTAGGTTTTCTTTTGCGTATGCTTCAAATTCTGTGCAGCCGCCGATGTGGTCTTGGTCGATGAAGATTTGTGGTACCGTTTCAACTGGCTTACCAACTGTCTTCTCTAGGTCTGCTTTGCTGATGCCTTCAGCGTGGATGTCAACATAGCGGTAGTTGAAGTCATCGCGTTTTGCTTTAAGAGTTTCAGCATGCTCTTTTGCACGAACACAGAATGGGCAAGCAGGGCGACCAAAAATAACTACAAACATTTCAATTCTCCTAAATACGGGATGAGACTCGTTAACCTAAAATACGTCAACTATTCTTAATTGAACAAGACTCAAAAATTCTTGGATCCAACTATGCCCTAATGCCTTAGGGAAATAAAGATGGAATTACCTCTTAATACAATAGGTTTTGCCTATCAGAGCAAATATTGTTCACAAAAGCGATCCGCTCGAATTTTTGATGAGTATCAAGGTCGAGTACCCATATTATTAGAATGTGAATTACTCCTAAGAAAGCGACTTTAGTGCACCTTTAGTGTGACAAATTGCACTTCGTCAAAAAAATTGTTTTCAGAACGAGGCATCTTATGATTGATTGACGAAAATTAAACGATAAAAGTTAGCACGTTAATACATAACCCACGAAGCATTGCCTTTAGGCGTGTGGGCTGGCAACAAGAGTCGTTTTCTTTATGAGCCTTTTTTAAACAGGCACCAGATACAAAGGCAATATTCCAACAACCAAGAGTTCGCAGTTTTGTTTGGTCATAGGCACAGGAGGCACCATGTTTCAATTTATGACATCTACAAAGATCATCTTTGGTGATGGAGCACTTTCCGCTTCATTGTCTCTCTTCAACCAATATGGTTATAGCGTGCTATTAGTCACGGGGAATACACTCCAGCGCACTTCAATTGTCACTGATTACTTAGATGCTCAAAGCATGCGTTACCAACACATTGCGGTTTCTGGTGAGCCTAACATCAAAATGGTCGAAGAAGCGGCGATATCCGCTCGACGATTCAAGCCTGATATGGTCGTCGCGATGGGCGGTGGCAGTGCGATAGACATGGGCAAAGCGTTAGCAGCCGTGTTACCTAACCAAGGCAACCTCTATGACTACGTTGAAGTGGTTGGGCGCAATGTCCCTTTAAAAGCTAAACCATTGCCATTTATTGCTATTCCCACAACCGCGAGTACCGGCGCAGAGGTAACTAAGAATGCGGTACTCAAATCAGGGCAAGACCAAGTGAAGATCAGCTTAAGAAGCCCTGACATGCTTGCTGATGTGGCGATTGTCGATCCGACTTTGACTCATGGTACCAATCTGTATTTGTCGGGCAGGGGCGCGATGGACACTTTCACTCACCTGATGGAGGCTTATGTGTGCGGTAACCCAAACCCATTGACGGATATGATCTGCGAAGAAGGGTTACGTAAGCTGAGTGGCTCAGTAGTACAAGCATGCGTTTATGATGAGCCTCAAGCACGGTCAGATCTGGCGTTTGCTTCCATGCTTGGTGGTATGGCTATTACCAATGCCAAGTTGGGTGCTGCACACGGATTGGCTTCTGCATTGGGTGGTAAGATTTCAGCTCCACACAGTGTGATAACTGCTCGATTAGCGCCATTTGTGATGCTAGAGAATATTGAGGTTGCAAGAGAGCAGCAGCGAAGCGACATTTTAGAGCGCTACCAAAGTATTGCTCAAATTGTGACGGGTAAAGCGCAAGCATCCGCAGAAGATGCAATTTCTTGGTTATCAGAAGTGCTCGATACGCTTAAGCTACCAAGCCTACTAGAGTTTGGTGTTTGTGAAGTGCAATTCGAAGAGGTATCGGCTGATGCACTTAAGTCAGTTGCTATTAAAGGTAATCCATTGCCATTGAATCAAGAGCGTTTGATACATATCCTGCAGCAGGTTTGTGAGAAGTGTCATTGTGGTGAATCCCAGGGTGAAGTTACGTTTAGTCATAACGATGACGAGTTTCAAATAGCGGAGTCGAGTTTCACGATCATCAACTCTTATGCTTCAGAGAATAGTGTGGTGGAGAAGGGGAACAGCTGGACCATTTAATAGTATTGGTTAATGGGCATACACTATTGAATACGCAGATAAATAAAAACGGAGCACTTGGCTCCGTTTTTTATTCAATTCTTTGGGGTCAGAACTGAGAGTATTTCTCGTAGCGTGAATCACGAAGTGACTCTTTGACACGCTTAAGATTCTCTCTGAAACCTGAGCCACGACGCAGTGTAAAGCCAGTTGCTAATACATCGATAACCGTCATCTGAACGACACGGCTTGCCATTGGCATGTAAACGTCAGTGTCTTCTGGCACATCCAACGAGATAGACAGCGAGCTTGCCTTATCAAGTGGAGAGTCTTTCGCTGTGATAGCGATAACCGTTGCACCGTTTTCACGAGCTAGGTTGGCAATTTCAACTTGGCTCTTTGTACGACCTGTGTGAGAGATCAGTACGATAACGTCGTTGTCACTGCAGTTAATACAGCTCATTCGTTGCATCACGATGTCTTCAAAACACGTGATTGGAATATTAAAACGGATAAACTTGTTTTGAGCGTCTTTTGCTACGGCAGAAGAAGCACCTAGTCCGAAGAATGAAATGCGTTTTGCCTGAGTGAGCAAGTCAACCGCACGGTTTACTTGCATCGCATCTAGACTGTTTTTTGCAACGTCTAAGCATGCCATTGTTGATTCGAAGATTTTGTGCGTGTAAGCATCAGGGCCATCATCTTCTTCGACATTGCGGTTCACATAAGGTGTACCATTCGCCAAGCTTTGAGCAAGGTGAAGTTTAAAGTCAGGGAAGCCCTTTGTGTCTAAACGACGACAGAAGCGGTTAACTGTAGGCTCACTTACGTCAGCCATTTTAGCTAAGGTAGCAATGCTAGAATGGATTGCAGTTTGAGGGGAAGCCATAATTACTTCGGCTACCTTACGCTCAGACTTGCTGAAATTTTCCAGGTTTTTTTGTATTTTTTCTAATGTATTCATAGTGTTCACAAGGGTATAGAGAACAACTTGCCAGTTAATATCTTATTACCAAGGGGTGTGGCTGAAACAAATATCAGTAAGCACAATACCAACGTTTTATTGGATGTTGTAATTACTGCTGTATCAAATAGATATCAAGCTAACTAGCACCATAGAGTCAGTATAAACCTAACATACTATTCACTAATACAAAAACACGGGATGAATGCTTAAGAATATGACAAGCCTCAACAAAATTTGAGAAAACTACAGTATTGGAAGAGGCTTTGAGCAAAAAGAATGCGAATTCAGTACGAACTGACAGCTAAGTTACATCAAAAAGAAAGAAATTTTCAATTTGATGCAACTAAAATTGAATGGCTATGCGTTGATTTGCGTAACTAACTGAGTGATTTTACCCATTAAGTTCGGCGCTAGTTTTGAAATCTCACGCTGCTCTTCAAGTACCGAAGAAAGAATTTCTTTGCCCGTTAGCGGGTTAGCCAATACTACGCGGAAAACGATGATGGGTTGGTGAGTCCACGCTTCTGGGTTTAGTCGAGTACGAGAGACAAATGACTTTCCGGTTTCGCGCTGTTTCTTCTGGATAAACTTGGTAAGTTCGTTCAGAAGTTCGTTCAACTCTACACGCTGCTCAGGAGCGGCTTTAAGTAGGGCTGCTTTTACCTTCTCAGGAACGTAGCGGTATGTTAGTAGACAAAGTTCTGGTTCAGAGACTAACTCGAAATCATCTTGTTCTTTAATCAGGTCAGCAAAGTAACGCGCTTTGTTGATGCTTTGATCGATCAGCAGTTCATAGCCTGGACGACTGATGATGTGCATTGCAGCATAAACCAGCATCGCCATACCTGAGCGAGAGCCTTCCAACGTATGGCTACCTAAGTCTTTAGAGCCCTTACGTAGGATATATTGAGCGTGGTGCTCAATCGCAGTCATCGCGTCTGGTTTCTTAAACAGAACCATGCCTGCACCCATTGGTATGTAAAGCTGCTTGTGAGCATCGATAGTGACAGAGTCAGCTAGTTCAATACCATCAAGTAGGTGGCGATAATTGTTAGACATCAAAGTCGCGCCGCCCCAAGCTGCATCCACGTGGAAGTGGCAGTCAGACTCGGCACATACCTCTGCAATATCTCTTAGTGGGTCGATATTACCGGTTTCAGTTGTACCCGCGACACCGATAACGGCGAAAGGCTTAATCTTGTTCTGCTTGAGCTGCTCGATCTTCAGTCGTAGGTCATCAGTACAAATGCGGTTATCGTTATCCGTTTTAACTGATACAAGACCTTCCTGACCAATACCCAGCACGTCAGCCGCTTTTTTCAGGGAGTAGTGACCACGTTCAGACACTAAGATGGCTAGGCCTTCGTAGTCGTAGTGTTTCATGGCTTTGAATAAACCTTCTTTCTCGACACCTTTGAACGGGCCCTGTGCTTTTAATGCATTGTTACGTGCGACCCAAAGCGCAGTAATGTTCGCGATAGTACCACCAGAACAAAACGCCCCTAATGAGTGATTGGCACTGTGCATCCAACGAGAATAGAACGCGTCATCATCTTGATAGATCAAGCGATGTAGCATACCTAGAACTTGACGCTCTAGGGGGGTGAAAGCTTTGGAAGTCTCGATCTTTACTAGGTTCTGATTGAGCGCGATCATGATTTTTGAAAGCGGCATCAAAAAGTAAGGCAGGGCAGACGTCATGTGACCAATGAAGCTTGGCGATGAAGTATGAACCGAGTGAGATACAAGAGAATCGAGGAGATGCTCAGTATGTTCAGAAACAAACTCAGGTTGCTCTGGGATCTGAGCATTTGAAAAATCTTTCTCAATTTCACGCAGCGGCTTTTCTTCAGCCACGATATGTTCACGTAAGAATTGATTCAGGTTTCGTGAAAGTTTGTCTTCAATTTGAGTGAGTGTTGAATCTGGGCCTTCAGGTACCGTGAAGATACGTAGAAGACTGTCGAAGCTAACATCTGCTGTTTTTTGTTCCGTAACCATAGCAAGCGAGTTATTTTTTTAATATTGACGCGAGCGGGACAATCTAAACGAAAACGGGAACAATGTCCCGTCTTAATTATGAAATCCAACTTCTCACAAAAGCTTATTAAATGAGGGGTTACTTACATTTAATCGCTTCAAGTTCAGCGATCGAACTGTTGTAGCGCTGAAGTGCAGTGTCGATTTGTTTAGGGTGGCTAAGCAGTTCTGCGAATGCCGAACGTAGCTCGTAATTTTGCTCATGAGGCTTTGATTGACGGTCGTCGAACGTCGTTTTAGCGACTTTGCCTAGCTCGTCATCACGTTTTGATAGAGCCTTGATGTCATGTTGCTCAAGTTGTAGCCAGCCTTCAACTGGTTGTTCTGTTGCTACTTTGCTTGAGTCATTCACTAGGTAGTAGTGTACCGCAGCACGATTTAGCTCGAAGTGGTGCTGACGACCTTCAAGGAACCATTCACTTACTTCTGTTAGCTCTGGATATTGCTCTGAGGTGAGCTCAGCAAGATCGGCGTACCAATTTAGAGAGGCGTCGATGTAAGCATCGTATTTTTTCGCTTGGCACTGGTTTGTTTCAGACATTGAATCTGCTGCAAAAGAGAAAGTAGAAGTTGAAGCTAGCAGTAATGCGACGCAAAGGCGTTTCATAGCGGGTCCTTTTGTAAGTTTATTCTTTTTATTACTTTGTCGTTACAGGTTACCGCGATCATTCTTTGTTGAGCAATGACACTTAGTGTCTTTTTATTTGGGTAACTGTATCGGTGTCTTGGGCAATGGTATTCGAGATACATTCTAATCTAAATCGATCGCTATTCCTGCGATCTAGTTAGCAAGAGATACAAAGAACAACATCAAAATGGGCACGAGTAGACTCAATATAAATCCACTAACAATCGCGATAGGCACACAGCGAACGCCGCCTGTTGTTTGAATGACAGGCAAAGTGAAGTCCATGGCAGTAGCTCCAGCATACCCAATCGATGTGCAAGGATAGCTCCGAATGAGCACTGGAATCAGAACTAACGCGACGAGCTCTCTCAGTAGCTCAAGCATGAATGATGCGCCGCCGTAGACCGGACCAAACGCATCACCCATTAGGATTCCAGCCAAAGAGTACCAGCCAAAACCAGAAGACATGGCTAGCGCTTTAAACAGGGGAATATCCAGCAAGTAAGCAGCGATAACACCACCTAACATAGAGGTGATAATTATCATGACAGCGATGACCATGCCATGCTTGTTGAGCAAGATTTGTCTCAGAGTTAGTCCGCTATTTCGCAGCTGGATGCCAATGAAGAATAAAAGAACGAATAGAATCCATTCGCTCGCTGTATCGACCCAATGAAGGCCGATAGGTAGAACGAGTCCCGCAATAAGGCCTGAGCCGACAACCAAAATGAGTTTGGCAGACTCCATTGCCATCGAAGAAAGCAGCAGCTTCTTTTGACTAGTGTCTGTTTTGAGTGGTAACACTTTGTCTATCGCGGGCAGTGCCATCAGGTTACAAACGCTCAAGCAGACGAAGAAAGTGACTGTGTAAAGAAGGATTGTCTGTAGGTTGCTACCAAGATTATCAAGCGCGGCAAGGCTTAATCCCATCAGCGCAAGAATTACATAGATCAAACGCGATGTAGAGCGGTTGATGAATTCTAGCGTTTGGGTGTTTGAAATTGAAAATAGATACCCCACAACAAGTGGAGCAAATATGAAGATCATCCCTGTAAACATGCTTTCCTCTATTGCAATTACTGCAACTTTTTCTGTGGCTTAGAAGCCACTGGCGTTGATCACATCGTCTAGCTTTGCATTAAAATCATGTTTACTCAAGTTGCTTAGATTATAAAGCACCTCTGCGCCTGTCACATTGAGCTCCACTTCATGATCATCGATGTTCTCATCCTTGTTTCTGAACATCAGTAGGTGGTTAGCAATGCGAGCGATATCTAAGTAAGAAACTTCACGTTCTTCTTGTTTGTTGATGGTGTTGCTGCACACGTCAATGAAGTCGCTGTCGAAGCCCCAACGCTTGAGTACTAGCTTGCTAGTGGCTGAACATTGGCCTTGGAAAATCTGCAGCGCGATATCGTGGTCGAGGTAGTTACCGTTCTCAAGGTATAGGTGGTACTCGCTTACTAGGCAGAAAAGCCCAATATCGGCTAACAAACCAACTAGCAAAGCCTTTTCATGTTCAAGGTAGCGGTATTCAGTAGGAGCGATCTCTTTAAAGCCATTGGTCACAAGTACCATGGTTGCTCCTAATTCTTTTGATACAGAAGCGCTTTGAATCAATAGCTGGTTACACTCTTTACTTAAATCAACTGAGTGCTTGAGTTGCTCGATCGCTTGTGCAGTCACGATGTCACGAACACGCAATATACCTAGGCGTGAAACGGCCGTCATAATGTCGACACAGGTAATGTTGCGTCTGTTGAAGACGACTGAGTTTGCAACTCGAATGACGATGGCTGTAAGGCCTGGATCTTCAAGCAAGCACTCGGCAACCTCGGCTACTCCGGTCGATTCAAGGGTACAAAGTTTTTGGATTTTAAGTACAACATTAGGGATAGGAGGAAGGGTTATTTTTCCCGCTGAGATGGAATGTCCAACAAGTTGGGCAAATTCTGATTCTAGGCCCTTAAGAAGAAGTGCCTTGTTTTGTGGTAGCCAGAAAAACGATAAATGATTCATAAAAAGTGTAAAAACATGTATGTCCTACCATTTTACAAGCCACAATGCTGCGAGGCAATACTGAACGGTTCCCACAAGCTTTTAAATATTGAACCGGTGTATCATCAAACGTCAAAATTCAATCACGGGATGATAGCTTTATGTGATGTTAATCATGAAAAAGCGGAATACACAATTGATTGATGTGAACTAAGTCCAGACTTATTTTTCTTTTCGAAGTATCATTTATTTAAAGGTGAAAAAAGCAACGATAATATTCACCTAAACAACAAAATTATATTCAAAATTTTTCGCATAAAAAGCTGCTTGTCTGGTGATCAACCTAATCGGGGTAATTTGATTAAGGATCAACGGATATGATCGAGACAGCATTTATTAATTACGTGAATCAATTTGGTCAGCATCAAAAACGTTCTATGTTCGGAGGTATTGGCCTCTTTCAAAGTGACGCGATGTTTGCCTTATTGAGTGAAGGTTATTTATTCATTAGAGGTGGCAAGTCATTAGATAAAAAACTGGTAGATCTTGATTGTGAAAAGTATCGCCATGTGAAAAAACAGACAACAGCAACCGTAAACTACTACGACATTACTAAACTGTTCACATGCGAACATCCTGAATTGGATAGCATTATTCGTACTTCTATAGATAATTCAATTCAGCAGCGCAGCTTCAAGAAGTCACCTGCTAGCCGTAGATTAAGAGATCTTCCTAACATGCAGCTTACGTTAGAGCGCATGGTAAAAAAGGCGGGTGTCGATGATGTTTCTATGTTTATGCAGTTAGGCGCACCAGAAGTGTTTAATAAGGTTCGCAAAGCGTACGGAAACGATGTCGACCTAAAACTACTTTGGAAATTTGCGGGTGCGATTGATGGTATCCACTGGAAACTATTACAAGAACCACGCAAGCAGCAATTACTAAAGAGCTGCCACTAAAGAAGTCGTCCTTATATGCTTGAAGTTACAGTTTATAAATAAAAACCGAGGAATAAATCCTCGGTTTTTTTGTTTCTGTCTCAACGAAAGATATTGAGTATTCTCATGGAACCCAAAGGTTCGAACTCGTCAGCTAAGTATTAGTACTTGAAGCGAGTTGTGAACATTAACTGATCACCGTAGAAGTCGTTGATACGAGCTTCAGCGCCGATAGAGAATAGCTCTGTAGAGTGGAAACGTGCGTAAACAGAACCGATCCAATCATCGTTGTCATCGATAGAAACGTAACCACCTTTACCACCAACTTCTAGTTGTGGACCAAGCCATTGGCGAACACCAATGTTAACTTCCATACCGATGTCAGTAGAGCTTTTGTGTTCAGGCTGAACGATGCGCGCTAGCATTTCACCTGTTAGGTCTGCCCAGTTGTTAATTGGAGCGTGGAAACCAAGACCAACAGCAGAATCGAAATCACTTTCAAATTCTGAATCAATGCGCGCAATTGCGTGAGCATTCGGGTGGATTGACTTACTGAACGCGCCACCAAATGTCACAGGGCTAGCACCGATACGTGCTTCGAAGTAATCGTAGCTGAAGTTGCTCATTATTTGTGGTTGTTCTTCGACAGCTAGCGCTTGGCTCGAAGCCAACAGCATAGCGGTAGTAAGTAGTATTTTGCGCATAACGACCGTAAACCTTTATTAGTGTTAATTCCTTTGGTTTGAGAGAAATCGGCAAACCATAAACTTCGAGACAGTTTAATCTAACTCACGGAAAAGTAATCCATTAAAATGTAAATCCTTAATCATTTAGTTAAAAAATAAACAAATTAAGGGCCAGTCTGCAACGGAGATCTCATGTTTTGGGACAAATGAGAAAGTTGGATAAGTGAATTATCCAGATTTTATATGAATCCGCCCTGTCTTATATTGGCTGCTGTTTATGTCATTACCCTTCAAACGTTAATCGTGAGCGTTACTCGCCAAAGCTTGTGCGCTTATCTGCCATTGAGGTAAGAATACGCTTTGTATCTAAAATCGAAGTCTAATTCAGTAGTTGTTTTCATTGGCAATCATATAGTCGGTCAGCTGCTGAGTGATGGTGTCTCTGAGTTGGTCGCCTTGTCAAGGTTTGGATATATAGAAACCTTGCCTCGCTCTGGAATTGCATCGAGTACGTTAGAAAGAAGGTTGGTCCAGACTTGTTGCAGCGCCAATGATTGGTAGGGTAAAGGTGGCAAGTTAGTGCCGTAGTGCTTTTCAAGTTGATTGTGTTTTAAGCGGTTTCAAAGATCACCAAAGCCACGTTTTGATGATTGCCGTGGATGTCTTCCAATGTATGGTGCGCATCTTCAATGTTCTCGGCAGTGTCGATATCGGACACACAAGACAACGGAGCTAATTCCGTACGTATTCGCTCAATGCTAACTGGATTATTGCCCAAACAGATAACAGCGTATTGATTCACAGCTTTCCCATAGTTGTCGCAATGCTTCTAGCCTAGCAAGAACTGCAGATTAAGGATGAGAGCTAGTCGTTAATTTGCTGAGTGATTTGAAGTATCGAGCAATAGACTGATTTAACTCAATGTTTCTTGTTTGCGACTGATGGGTTAGACTGAAAAAAAATAAACACATGTAGAAAGAGAACTCATGGAACAGTTAAGAAAAATTGGCGCAATTGGCGGCGCAATCTCATTGGCTCTTTGCTGGCCTCTAGCGGTCGGGCAAATTGGACAAAATGCGATTACTGATGGCGTTGCAAAACTTAACAATTCGAGCATTCAAGCTGAGATCGTTGAGTACGATAGGGGTTACCTTTCTTCTAATGTAACCACTCGCATCACTGTGACGGATGAAAATCTAAAAGAACAACTTGCGATTGATGGCTTACCAAGTGAGTTTGTCATTGATAGTGCGGTTAGCCATGGTTTGGTTAGCCTTAACGCTGTTTCGACGTTAAACAATGCAGACATCCTGCCACTGACTTTAACGACGAGCACAGAGATTAACGGCAATACGGATTTCGATTTCGAGCTAAGCCAATTCAATCATCAAGGTACTGATGAGAATGGCACCTCGGTATCTATCACTAAATCGAACCTGACAGGTCATGCGACTGTGTTGGGGCAAGTGGATTACCAGCTTTCTATCCCTTCTGTTCAAATCGATTTTCAAACGGGTGAAGAGATGACACTGTCAAACCTGAAAGGCACGGGTTCCGGCCAACAAGCCAAAGGTTACTGGCTAGGCACGCAGAACTTCACGATTGATAGCTTCTTGATTTCAGATTCGGTAATGCAGCCATTCATGACTATCGAGAACTCAACCTATGTCTTTGAATCTCACCTAGATGAAGCAACTAAGCGTCTACGTAGCAACCTTAAACTGGATATCGCTAATATCGAGACGAGCGAAGGGCAAGTGAGCAACTTAAACGTTGATTTCGAAATGTCGAAACTTGACAGTGAGTCGTTTGAAAAAATCTTTGAGATTTACCAGTTTAACCCTGTTCTTACACAAGAAGACGTTGCTGAGATGATCCCATTCATCGACATTCTGTTTGCTAAGGGCTTCGACCTTTCAATGAACAACTTGTCACTAGAATTAGGCAAAGGCCAGTTTGAATCGAAGTGGTTGGTGAGTGTTCCTGAAGGTACAGAAAACATCAGCAATAACCCTTCAATGATTATGCCTGCACTAACGGGGAATCTTCACTCGAGCTTCTCAAACGGATTGGTAGAAGAGTACCCATTCATTCGCGAAGGTATCGATGAGTTGATCGTGATGGAAATGATCAAAGAAACAGACAAGGGTTACGAAATCAGTGCTGACCTAAAAAATGGAAACCTAGTGTTTGAAAATGGACAAGAAATTCCACTAATTGCACTACTTATGCCGGCTTTTGTCCAATAAACTGAGTAGGCAAGAACACTCATAGAGCAATTTAGCGCATTAAGTTAAAGATTTTGTACTGTACGAAACAAAAGAGGTCATAAGACCTCTTTTGTTGTTTTTATGTTGAGTAAAACATGGTATTACTTGCATAGTTATTATTTAGCAGGAGCAATCATCCCCATGGAACATACATTAGATAACGTATTCAATTTTAGTGCTGGTCCAGCGGCTCTGCCTAAGCCAGTAATGAAACAAGCACAAGCTGATTTCATTGATTGGAACGGTTTAGGCACTTCCGTTATGGAAATCAGCCATCGCAGCAAAGAATTTATTAAAGTTGCTGATGAGTCTGAGCAAGACCTACGTGATCTTCTGAACATCCCAGACAACTACAAAGTTCTGTTCTGTCAGGGGGGCGCTCGTGCTCAATTCGCTGCTGTGCCTTTAAACCTTCTTGGCGATGCAACAAAAGCGACTTACATTGATGCGGGCTACTGGGCTGAAAGCGCAGTTACGGAAGCAAGTAAGTACTGTGAAATCGACGTATTCAATGCAAAAGCAACAGTTGATGGTAAAGCTGCAGTGGTTCCAGCAAAAGACTGGAAAATCGATCCTGAAGCGGCGTATGTTCACTTCTGCCCGAATGAAACCATCGATGGCATAGAGATCAGTGAACTTCCACAAACCAATAAGCCTATTGTTGCGGATATGTCATCTAACATCTTGTCTCGTAAGATTGATGTCTCTCAATATGGTGT
This sequence comes from Pseudoalteromonas sp. G5_S1_14_S5, assembly GCF_054968605.1. Taxonomy (NCBI): domain Bacteria; kingdom Pseudomonadati; phylum Pseudomonadota; class Gammaproteobacteria; order Alteromonadales; family Pseudoalteromonadaceae; genus Pseudoalteromonas; species Pseudoalteromonas sp. G5_S1_14_S5. The sequence goes on from NZ_JBQKUM010000024.1 coordinate 12,413, forward strand.
TATCTACGCGGGTGCACAGAAGAACATTGGCCCTGCGGGTATCTGTATCGCTATCGTGCGTGATGATCTGCTGGATCTTGCAAATGACGTATTGCCAAGCATTTTTAACTATAAAGTACTCGCTGAAAAAGACTCTATGTTCAACACGCCACCAACTTACGCTTGGTATTTGTCTGGTCTTGTTTTCAAATGGTTGAAGGCTCAAGGCGGTGTGGAAGCGATGGAGCGTGTGAACCAAGAAAAAGCAGTACTACTATATAACGCGATTGACGATTCTGATTTCTATAAGAACGAAGTGCACGCAGCAAACCGTTCAAGAATGAACGTACCTTTCCAACTTGCCAAACCTGAGTTAGATGTGAAGTTCTTAGAATTGGCAGATGCTGCTGGTCTTAAGTCGCTGAAAGGTCACCGAGCTGTAGGTGGAATGAGGGCATCGCTTTACAATGCGATGTCTTTAGAAGGTGTGCAAGCGCTTGTAAACTTCATGAAAGATTTCGAAGAGAAGTACGCTTAATCTGCCTACTTGAGATTAAACATTTAAAAGAGGCGCTAACGGCTCCTCTTTTTCTTTTTTAGTTCTTTAAACACTCTTATGTAACACTGGCTATCTTCTTTTACTGTTCAAACGAAACTGCTTGATAGTGAAACTCGCTACCTCAAAAGCATCGACCAAAAAAATTTAAGTGTTGGCGGCGATTCCGATATTTAGATCATTAGGCGAGCGTTAATGCTGCTTTTCAAAGGCAATATTCTCGCAAGAAACAATCATAAGATTTAGACAAGAAGGGAGAGATATGAAGAAGTTAGGCGTGGTTAACAATGTATTGGCAGGCAAAACGGTCGCTTTCGCACATGGTGCAAAAAGTGCCATCAACAAACAAGTTTTGTTGCAGCGTCAACACGCAACGGAACTGGGTTTTACCAATGATGAGCAAGGTGATCCGCGTTTCCATGGCGGCATTCAGAAAGCCCTTCATATCTACCCAAGTGAACACTATCAAGTTTGGCAGCAGGAGCTGGGCGACAGAGGTGTTTTTCAATCAGCTGGCGCTTTTGGAGAGAACATCAGCTCAAGTGGCGTAACCGAACAATCGAATTTCTTAAAAGATAAAATCCGTATTGGCTCTACTTTGCTGGAGGTCTCGCAAGGGCGCATGCCTTGTTGGAAGCTCAATGTGCGTTTTGACCAACACGATATGGCGCAAAGACTGCAATACACACTAAGAACCGGTTGGTACTTCCGAGTGTTAGAAGAGGGCGAGATAGGTGCTGGTGATGAGATTATACTGTGCGAGCGTCCTTATCCTGACTGGCCGCTTGATCGTATCATGGGTGCCGTTTTTACCGGTAGCTTAGATAAAGACTTATTAAACCAAATGACGGAATTGCCATTGGTTGAGTCTTGGGGAGCGCTTGTTGCGCGTCGCCTAGAAACGGGCAAAGTTGAAGATTGGGAAATGCGCTTGGTTGGACCGACAGCGGTATAAACCAGTAGTTAGATAGAGAAAGCCCGCTAATTAGATATCGCGGGCTTTTTGCTGGTGATGAGCGTTGTAAGTGAAGTTACAACCAGAAACTCTTCAGCGGCATATCAGGCGCAAAGTGATGAGCAACCTGTGCTTGAAGCAACTCTGCGGTTGCAATTGCATCAGTAAGTGCATGATGTGGCGTGTAGTCGGGTAGGTGGTATCGACGACGGCTTTGCCCGAGTCGAACTGAACCTGGCTTCTTACCTTTTAATTTATTCCATAAGCCGCCAGCCAGTTTGTTCTGGATCTGAGACTCAATCTCCAGCGTATCCAATACCGGAAACTCGATGCCTTCATTCAATCGCACTTTCAATGCGTTGTTTAAGAAATCTCGCTCAATACGGCGGTAGTGAACAACGGGAATATGGCCAGCCATCGCTTGCAATACTTCATCCAACACTTCATCAAGATCTGGCGCATCGATGATGTCATTGTGGGTAATGCCATGGATTACCACTGACTCTTCCTCTAGTTTCTGCCTCGGACGCAGTGTCCAGTGCCTTGCTTGTCGAAGGTAGATTCGGTTAAGAGTAAATGGCACCAAACCTATGGTGATGATCCCGTCTTTGGAAGGATTCAAACCGGTTGTTTCGAAATCTAAAGCTAAGAACATTACCTCTGAAAGCGGTGTGTCAGGCGCAGGAAGAGGTTGGCTGTAGAACTGTTTTAAGCGTTCATCCTGGGCACGTTCAAGCTTTTGAGCAAACTTAAATGGCCAATCGACCGCTGGTGATCTGAATAGCTTGTTCATAGGCCCTACTTAAACTTGTTACTGGCTTGGTAACGGAACTTAAGGAAGTTCTGCGCATTACTTAAGATTTGGAATGCATCCTTCAGGTTACGGCGTTCGAAATCAGACAGATTCTCTGGCTCAATGTTGTTATCCGGCTCGACATTATTATCAACATCGTGCGCTTGGTGGCGGATACGCACCAGAGAGATAAATTCCATCGCATCTTTAAGATCTTGTGCTCTACCTTTTGGCAGAATACCCGCGTCGATAATGTCATCTAAGCGTTCAAATGAGTTCTTAGAGCGAGAGCCTACCGCTAGCGCATGGACACGAATCAAGTCTGCGAGAGGAGCCGTACCACGTCGTTTGAGATTGATGGAGTTGTTATGACGTCCATCTTTCTCCATAACGAAGTCTTTAAAGAAACCGAGTGGCGGAGTTCGGTTGAGCGCATTACGTGCCAGACACGCCAGGAAGCGGTTGTTCTTACGTGCACGTCTTACAATAAAGCTGTTTAACTGTTCAGCCCATTTCAGACGACCATAAACACCGTCTAGGTCGAAAAAGATCGACGCGTTCAACAGTGCTTTCGGGTTTGGGTCGTCAATCCAGTCAGCGAAGCACTCCTCCCATTCTCTGCGGGTCATTCGCCACGTTGGGTTGGTCGCCATGATGTCCCCCGTGCAATACACATAACCACATTGGTCTAAGCCGTCACAAATGAACTTTGAGAGCGCTTCAAAGTACTTGCCGTGTTTTACTTCGTCGTAGGTGTCGTCAAGAATGATGGCGTTATCTTGGTCTGTTACCAGCAGTTGTTCATCACGCCCCATAGAGCCTAATGCTAAGAAACAATATGGAATTGGCGATTTACCTAACTGTTCTTCCGCGAGTTCGATAATACGCTGCTTAAAGCTACGGCCAATTACCGACATAGCGGTGCCGACCATGTGAGCATTGGCATCTTCGTTAACGAGACGGACAAAGCTGTCTTTCACTTGCTCAGAGAGCACTTTGAGATCGTCGATACTTTGTTGCTGGAAGATACTACTTACTAAGAGCAACGAGTTTTGAGATTCGTAACGGACGATGTCGGTCGCTTCGATAATACCGATTGGCTTCTTATCTTTGAGGACAGGTAAGTGGTGCACGTTATATCGAAGCATGGTCATCATGGCTTCGTATACGTAGGCATTGTGGTCAAGAGAGATAACCTCAGGTGTCATCACGCTAGAGACTTCATCGGATGGGTCAAGACCTTCTGCCAGTACGCGAGTACATAAGTCTCGGTCGGTGATGATGCCGATAACGGGCGTCGAATCGTCTTCATCATCTTCAACGATGTCAGGGTCGATGATAAGCAAAGAAGAGACATTCTCTTCCGCCATCATGGTGGCGGCTTGTTGAATGGTGCGCGTTTTCTCGATCATCGGCGCTTCACTGGTCAGCAGCGTTTTTACTTTAGATGTCGTGAGGTCGTTGGCATCGTTATTACTAGAGTTAGCCTGACGAAGGCGCGCGTTATCTTCAACCTCTACGAAATCAGCAAAAGAGTCGTAGTTATCGTAGAGTTCTTGGAAAATAGGCTCAGGAATACAGTAGAGCAGGGTATCTTCGGTCGCTTTTACTGGGAAGCGCACCTTGTTGTTGGTAAGCAGGCCCATTTGACCAAACAGATGGCCTTCATCAAGGCGGTTGTAGAGCTCGCCTTTACGGCGATAGACTTCGACTTCGCCGCTTCGAACCATATACAGGTCATGAATTTGATCACCAAAGTGAATGATAGGTGTGTCTTGGCGGTAATAAGAAATTTCCACGCTACTGGTCACTTTCGTCAACATCTCCTCAGGGAGCTCATTGAAAGGGGGGTATTGTGCCAGAAAGTTTTGAATCTCTAATAACTCAGCATCCATAGTAATCATCCATTGGTTTGTATGATTTCATGGTACAACATTTGATACTTATTTGCCGTCACAAATCAATTTGTGACGTAAAACCTTTTTAAAGTCTTAGGGATAGACTAACCTTTCAAATAATGGAGTGACAGTTTAAGGATGATGGGGATGTCGAAGTGGAAGCTTAGTTTTGTATCTGCAGTTTTTCTGTTTTCTCCAAGTTTGTGGGCAGACACTCCCAGTGTGGATATTCTTGATTACGACCACGTTTATGCAACGGCGCATTCAGGCAGTTTGAACGAAGATGCTGGGGGAAATAATAATGCATCGGCGTTTGGATTGAGTGTGAGCTACACCATTACCGACAACTGGTTACTGCTTGGTGATTATACCGCGCGTTTCATCCACCCAGACGAGAGTACGACTCGTATTGATACACTTATGGCTGGTGCAGGTTATCGTTATAGCATCAAGAGAGACTTGGATATTGTCGCTTCTTATTTATTTGGTGTGACTAAAGGGGAAGTTGAGCTGAATGGCACCAATGAGACCTTAGAGTCAGACACGGAATTTGTCCAAGGTGTCAAAGCCGAACTGAACTATGGTTTTGCTAAACGTTGGATTGCGAATGGTAGCGTGCAGCTTAACCGAAGCGATTTGTTCGATGAAGAGATTTACCACCTAGGTTTACGTTATCTAGTGACCAACAAATTTGCGATTGGTGGGTCATACCAGCATAGAGATGGTGAAGGGAGCACAGGCGTAAGTGAGAGGACTAATGAGTTAGGTGTCGAGTTTTTCCTCGAATACTAATTGAATTAAACCTAATACACTATAACAGCTACAAAAAAGCCAGCTTAATCGCTGGCTTTTGCATATCTAAGTGCCTGCTTGGTATTGTGACGATTAAAGAACCGCAGCGATACCTTTACATAGAGGGCCCATGTTTGACTTAGTCATGCCCGCTACGCTGATACGGCCAGAGCCAACAATGTAGATTGCGAATTCTTCTTTTAGGCGGTTTACTTGCTCTTTGCTCAAACCAGAGAAAGAGAACATGCCGTTTTGGCGCTCGATGAACGTGAAGTCTGCATCAACACCTTCCGATTTCAGTGTTGCAACGAATAGCTCACGCATCTCTTGAATACGGTCACGCATCTCAGCGACTTCCGCTTCCCATTCATCACGTAGACCAGCATCACCAAGGATGTGAGTTACGACAGCACTACCGTGCGCTGGTGGGTTAGAGTAGATAGAGCGGATGATGCTCTTAACTTGAGAGAATGCTGTTGTTGCTACGTCTGCAGATTCAGCAACTAAAGTGAATGCACCAACACGCTCGTTGTACAGACCGAAGTTCTTAGAGAAGGAGCTCGCAACTAGAATCTCTTTGTTGTACTTAGCGAAAGTACGAAGGCCAGCAGCATCTTCTTCAACGCCTTTTGCAAAACCTTGGTAAGCAAAGTCGAATAGTGGAAGAAGTTTCTTCTCAGCAACGAGTTTAGCCAGTACGTCCCACTCTTCAGCTGTTGGGTCGATACCTGTTGGGTTGTGACAGCAGCCGTGAAGAAGAACGATATCACCTTCAGATGCTTTCTCTAGGTCAGCAACCATGCCAGCGAAGTCTTTATCTTTTGTTTCAGCGTTGTAGTAGCTGTACTGAGCAGTTTCGATACCCGCAGCAGCGAAAACACCGTTATGGTTAGCCCAAGTCGGATTGCTGATCCAAATCTTCACATCGCCAAGTTGACGCTTAATGAATTCACCTGCAACACGCAGAGCACCAGTACCACCCGGAGCTTGTGCTGTTTTAGCGCGTTGAGAAGTTACGATTTCAGCGTCTGAACCGAAAAGTAGTTTCTGAACGGCAAGACCGTATTCAGCGGTACCTTCTATCGTTAGGTAAGATTTGGTTTTTTCGTTTTCAAGAAGTGCAGCTTCTGCTTTCTTTACTGTTTTAAGTACTGGCGTTTGACCATCTTCATTTTTGTAGATGCCAACACCAAGGTTGATTTTCTCTGCACGAGAGTCGTTTTTAAACTCTTCAGTAAGGCCGAGGATAGGGTCGGCGGGCGCAGCTAACACTTTTTCGAACATTAATCTTCATCCATGTCAATTGAGTGGGAATAGTATCTAAGGTTAGTTATACCTGTATGGAATTTTTAAGACAATACGAAGTGAATAGAAAGACAAAAAAAAATCCATTTCAATCAGATTTATTGACTAAAGAGGGTATTTGATAACAAAACACCCTACGGATTAACCTACAGGGTGCAAGAAGTTAGTGGTTTTTGAAAAGATTATGCAGTGGAAGCAATAAGGCTTTCTCTCTCGAGTTCGTTTTCTGCGTTTTTCCCATCTTTGTAAGTGGCTGCGATTTTAGCAAAAAGGTCTTCTACGGCTAAAAAGGCTTGAACAACTTGCGGATCGAAATGAGAACCTTCACCTTCTAAAATGATCGCTTTGGCTTGTTAATGTGTAAATGCCGGTTTATAAACGCGTTTAGATATTAATGCGTCATAAACAGCGGCTAAGGCCATTAAGCGACCCGACAAAGGAAATTCTATCGATAGCTTTTGCGGATTGATACAAGAAAGTGGTTGGTGTTGAATTTTTGTTAGCTAGGTGGGGAATATTACAGCATTATTGTGAAGAGGTTTGAATAGCCTCGGTTGAGTCACGAGGCTATTAAGTCGATGAGGTTGCGATGAGGATTGAAAAGACTAGCTGCAACGCGACCCAACGATTATAAAAAGCTGACTACTTTTTAAGATTGATTTCAGCTTCAATTGAGCCTGTTTCAATTTCTGGGTGTGACGCCAGTTTGTCTGCTGCCCATTGGTTGATGTGCTTAAGAATTGCAGATACCGCGTGCTTTTCAGTAGGTGCTTGATCTTGGTCTACATCTAGCTTCTGCTTTGGATGTGAGCCTGTCGCATCTTCAGCAATATGGAGCCAATCTGGATGCCAGTAGTATGGCTGGCCACTCGGTGTTGTCCAACTATGAACACCGTTTGACTCGCCTTTATAACTTAACTGATCTGCTTCTATTTTTTTCATTGTTATCTCGCATGTTTTTGGGTTACATCAAATTATTGAGGCGTAAAGCGACTTTAGCTCTTACCTTGGATACAAACTTAGCAAAGCTTACAAAGTTATCTGTGAAGCAATTCACACAATTATAGAAATTAGGTGCAATCGTATGGATAGAAGCAATAGTTGATCACGTTAATGATAAGATCACCCGTCCACAGGAATTTATCTAGGTAGTACAATTAGATGGCGCGTTATGAAGAGCTTGCAAAGGATATTCGAACTCAGATCGCTAATAACACATGGCGTTCAGGAGAGAAGATCCCCTCTGTGCGAATGAGCTGTCGTAATTACAACGTCAGTAATAGTACTGTGCTACAAGCTTATCAGTTGTTAGAAAGCGAAGGTTGGATCATTGCTAAGCCTCAGTCAGGCTTCTTTGTTGCTCCTAAAGTCGACGGTGTAGATTATCAGTCGCCAGTAGCACGAGAGAAGAAGGCAATTAACGATCGCCTATTCGACTTTCTAAAATCCAGTTCTGCTGAGGGTATAGTTCCTTTTGGCTCCGCTTTTCCTGACCCAGATCTTTTCCCTTTACCCAGCTTAACTCGAAACCTAGCCAGCGCCGGAAGAAAAATGACGGGTGCAAGCGTGATTAATAATTTGCCGCCAGGCAGTGAGTCATTAAGAAGGCAGATCGCACAGCGCTACTTACAACAAGGTATCAGCGTTAACCATCAAGATATTGTGATTACTTCAGGTGCGATGGAGGCATTGAACTTGAGCCTACAAACCGTAACTCAATCTGGCGATTATGTTGTGATTGAATCGCCGGCATTTTATGGCGCTTTGCAAGCCGTAGAGAGGCTGGGGCTCAAGCCTATCGAAGTGGATGTTTGCCCAGTCAAGGGATTGGATATTAAACAGTTTGAAAGCGTACTGAAGAACAATAATGTGAAAGCATGTTGGCTGATGGCGACTTTTCAAAATCCGACAGGCACAAGTTTAACGGATGAAGCTAAACGCCGAGTAGTCGAGATAGCAGAGCAACACAATACCTATACTATTGAAGATGACGTGTACGGTGACCTTTACCATGAAGGAAATAAACCTAAGCCTTTGAAGGCGTTTGATAAAACGGATTCGGTTTTACTGTGTGGTTCCTATTCAAAAAGCCTCTGCCCAGGCTATCGAGTAGGATGGGTGGTGAATGCTTGCTTCAATGATGCGATTCAGAAGCTGCAATTGCTTTCCACGCTCTCTAGTAGCGCGCCAGTACAGCTTGGTGTCGCACACTTCTTAACTCATGAAAGCTATGATAATCATCTACGTAAGTTGCGTAAGAGCCTTTTGGAGCGAAAAGTGCGTTTTATAGAAATTATTAAGCAGTACTTTCCACACTCTATCAAAATTGAAGAGCCTGCAGGTGGTTACTTTATCTGGATCCGTTTCAATTCTGGCTTCGACAGCCAGCAACTTCATCAACTTGCGATTGCACAGGGGATTAGTGTCGCATCGGGTGATTTGTTTAGCGAGCAGGGGAGGGCTGACAATGCAATTCGTCTGAACTTCTCCTACGAACTCACTCAAGAGAGAGAGCATGCCCTCGTATTGCTCGGCAAACTCGCCCATCAGTTGGTGCATTAAGCGCGGATATAAACGCTAACTGACTCATAAAAAATAACATTATGCTAACTGTACGGTTTTATTATGGGGAAACTGTACGCCTAATTTGCTGATTAGTTGTGATTCAATAACGTTAGACCAAATATTGAAGATACCGTTATGTTGAAAATGACTATGGGAAATGAAGTGAAGCTGATTGTCGTCGCGATTGTGTGTGCCCTTCTACTTATTCTTGGCCATGTATTATTGGCAAAAGCATTCGCTGATATGGCTTGGGCGGAATACACCACCGCTGCGATTCCATTTGTAATGATGGCGATTTGTGGTCTCGCGATAAAGTATGCAAGTAATCAGGACGTTGATTAGCGCACCTATCAAGGAGCTAGTTTGGCATGACTCCTAATAACGTTCTCGTTCTGTTTTGAACATAAAAGAACCTCCGCAATTGCGGAGGTTTTTGTTTTCTTTCTTTTAATTCGAGTTTAACGCGGAATTAGAAGTTCGCAGAGCGAGGAGTACGTGGGAATGGGATAACGTCACGTACGTTGCCCATGCCAGTTACGTAAGATACAAGACGCTCGAAACCTAGACCGAAGCCAGAGTGAGGCACTGTGCCGTATTTACGTAGGTCGCGGTACCAGTTCATGTGCTCTGGGTCGATACCTACTTCACGCATGCGCTCATCTAGAATGTCTAGACGCTCTTCACGCTGAGAACCACCGATGATTTCGCCGATACCAGGAGCTAGTACGTCCATCGCCGCTACAGTCTTACCGTCATCGTTAGCACGCATGTAGAATGCTTTGATGTCTTTCGGGTAGTTCTTAACAATTACAGGCGCTTTGAAGTGTTCTTCAGCTAGGTAACGCTCGTGTTCAGAAGACATATCGATACCCCATTCAACTGGGAATTCGAACTCACGACCTGAATCTAGAAGGATCTGGATTGCGTCAGTGTAGTCTACTTGTGCGAAGTCAGAAGTTACGAACTGCTCTAGACGAGTAATTGCTTCTTTGTCGATACGTTGAGCGAAGAACTCAAGGTCGTCACGACACTCTTCTAGTACGGCTTTGAATACAAACTTAAGCATGTCTTCAGATAGTTTAGCGATATCTTCTAGATCCGCGAAAGCTACTTCAGGTTCAACCATCCAGAATTCAGCCAGGTGGCGGCTTGTGTTTGAGTTTTCAGCACGGAAAGTAGGACCAAACGTGTAAACTTTGCTTAGTGCACAAGCGTAAGCTTCACCGTTTAGTTGGCCAGATACTGTTAGGAATGTTTCTTTACCGAAGAAATCTTCGTTGTAATCAACAGCGCCTTTGTCTGTACGAGGTAGGTTTTCCATGTCTAGCGTAGAAACGCGGAACATTTCACCAGCACCTTCAGCATCAGAAGCCGTGATTAGCGGAGCAGATACCCAGAAGAAACCTTGCTCATGGTAGAAGCGGTGAATCGCTTGAGATAGACAGTTACGAACACGCGCTACTGCACCGATTACGTTTGTACGTGGACGTAGGTGAGCTACTTCACGAAGGTATTCGATAGAGTGACGAGTTTTCGCCATTGGGTATGTTTCTGCGTCTTCAACCCAACCAACAACTTTAACGTCAGTTGCAGCAAGCTCAAAATCTTGACCTTTCGCTGGAGATTCAACAATCTTACCTGTTACTTCAACAGAGCAGCCAGTAGTTAACTTTAGTACTTCGTTTTCGTAATTATTAAGATTATTAGGGACCACGGCCTGAATCGGGTCGAAACAAGAGCCGTCATAAATGGCAAGGAAAGAGATTCCAGCTTTGGAATCACGACGTGAACGGATCCAGCCGCGAACAGTTACTTCACTGTCTACCGCTAGCTTGCCGCCAAGTACGTCTTTTACAGGCGCGTAAGTCATGTTGGTTTAATTCTCCATTGAGGGACAAATTCAACGCAATGTTTGCAAGTGATTGTCTATAGCTCGCTAAGTTTTGAACAAAAAACAATCGAAACATTGAGTTGTATAAACTTTTTAAATCAATGGAACATATTACCTGTCATACAGAGAGCTTCAACCTTTATTCTTGCTTGTCGAAAGAAATATTTTGTATGTCCGCTATAAAACTCACAAAGGGTTGGTTTTTTGTTCGATCTGGCCGTGGGTTTAACTTTGGCTGTTGTTATTTGTTAACTTTTCTTTAGCTCGACTCACCTTGCGCGTGGCCTATATTGACTGAACCGTCGCAATCTTTGTTTCCAATAATGATTGTGTGATTGCATCGAACCTCACACTATATTGTCGCAGCTTCTCTTATCAGGAGACCATTCACCTTCTTTGTTTAGCACGAACTCATGTCGCTGCAATCTAAAGAGTTACCAGAGGAGTTTAATATTCACGTGTTAATTACGCCGCCTTAGCCACTGCATTCTCTCTACACCCGCACTTTTCGAGCGCTCGCTCATTCATGAAAAACAGCCGATCACATGATGTCTGAACAAGGCAGGACTGGCTGTATAAGTAAAAGAGAATTACATGCTTAATTATTTAAAAACACACTGGTTATCAAATATCAAAGGAGATTCATTATCTGGGATTGTGGTTGCACTTGCATTGATCCCTGAAGCTATCGCATTTTCCATTATTGCAGGCGTCGACCCTAAGGTTGGTTTGTACGCTTCATTTTGTATCTGTGTTGTCACCGCCTTAGTGGGCAGCCGACCGGGGATGATATCTGGTGCGACAGGTGCAATGGCGCTGTTGATGGTCACATTAGTTAAAGAGCACGGGCTTGATTATCTACTAGCAGCATCCTTTTTAGCTGGTGTGATTCAGATTATTGCAGGTTATTTGAAGCTAGGTAATTTGATGAACTTCGTGTCGAAATCCGTGATTACCGGATTTGTAAACGCGCTTGCTATTTTGATCTTTATGGCTCAATTACCTGAACTGATTAACGTACCTACAAGCGTTTATCTGTTGGTTGTTTTGGGGCTAGCGATTATCTATTTGTTGCCTTACTTACGAAAATTGGGCACCGCGATACCGTCACCTTTGGTGGCTATTATCGTGCTCACAATTGTCAGTTTGATGTTTGGCTTAGAAGTGAGAACCATTGGTGACATGGGAAAACTTCCTGACTCACTCCCAACTTTCTTAATTCCTAATATTCCATTCTCATTAGAAACCTTCGAAATCATACTTCCATATTCCATCGCTTTGTCTGTTGTTGGCATCTTGGAGTCCTTGATGACCGCGACCATTGTTGATGATCTGACGGATACAGAAAGCAATAAGAATAATGAGTGCAAAGGACAGGGTGTTGCGAACATTGTTGCGTCACTGTTTGGTGGTATGGCAGGTTGCGCCATGATAGGTCAGTCAATCATCAATATTAAATCGGGTGGTTTAACTAGGCTATCCAGCATGATCGCAGGCGTACTTCTTTTACTGATGGTGGTGTTCGCTTCTGATTGGTTAAAGTTGATTCCAATGGCGGCGTTAGTTTCTGTGATGATTATGGTATCAATCGGTACTTTCTCTTGGCGTTCTATCGTCGAACTTAAAGACCATACTTTACCGACAAATGTCACGATGCTAGCGACGGTTGTTGTGGTTGTCTTTACTCATAACCTTGCGATTGGTGTTGCGGTTGGCGTAGTACTTTCGGCCCTATTTTATACACACGCGAGTAAGGCTATGGTCTTTATCTCTGATGAGGTCGTGACCAATCAACTGCATACAATGCATAGAGTTAAGGGGCATGTGTTCTTTGCTTCTTCCGATGCCTTTGTTGATTTGTTCGATTACGACAAGGCGACGTCGTTGGTCACAATCGATGTTTCTGAAGCTTCCTTCTTGGATAACACCTCAGTCGAAGCGCTCGATAAGGTGGTGTTTAAGTTTCGTAAGAAAGGCGCTTATGTTGAGGTCTTTGGTATGGATGAGGTCAGCGCAAAGCTCATTTACAAACATGCGATGTACCATAAGCATAAAGACTTATCAGCCGTGTCGATTACGCACTAGCGGCTGTTTGAACTCAGAGTTCAAAGCCTTAATAGTGGCAAAGTAGAAAGTGAAGCGCTCATGATTGAGCGCTTTTTTGTTGTGTCGCTGTTAGGTGTTGTAATTGGTTTAGGATTTTTCTTTTGTACAAGACAAGGTGAACTGATTAATCAGGGATTCTAGGTGATCAGACAGCTCTTCTAAGTCATTACTGATATTACGCGTCTCACCTGCCGATAATGATGTGTCATTAGCATGTGAAGTGATGGCTTCGACTTTCTGCTGAACATCTTTGGTTGCATGGGTGGTGGATTGTGTCTGTTGCTGAATATTCTGCGCATGGGAAAGCACCTGTTTCATCTCTTCGACAACACCATTCATCTCAGCAGCGAGTGCGTCGATGTCACTTGAGCTTCGGTGCGCTTGTTCACATACACGGTCAGCTGAGGTTAAAGATTCTTCGCTGCCTTGTTGGAATTGGTTGATGATCGATTCGATATTTCGCGTCGCTTCTGCGGTTCGAGAGGCGAGATGGCGGACCTCGTCAGCAACGACAGCAAACCCTCGGCCTTGTTCACCCGCTCTTGCTGCTTCTATCGCCGCATTGAGTGCCAAAAGGTTGGTTTGATCGGCAATGCCTCGAATCACACTCAATATCGAAGACACTTCGCCAGTCTGCTCATTGAGTGTGGTGATCTTGTGTTTCACCTCTTCGATACTACTAACAAGGTTCTTTATCTCGCTACTTGCATCATGGGCTTGGTCCGCACTTTTACATGCCACATCCGAAGTGTGATTGATGAGGTCAGATGCGGTTAATGTCGCTTGTTCTACATTGACCTGCTGAGCTTGTATTCCTTCAATGTTCCTTTGAACTTCCGCCGTTTCATTTTGTTGGTCGCTAGCGGCTTGTTCAGTAATTTGTGCGACGCTTGTCAGTTGATTGGCGGACGCGTTCAGCTTATGAGAAGTATCTTGTACTTGTTCCAAGCTGTTTGAGACGGTTCCCATGAATGAGTTGATTGATTTGGCTAAAGTGCCAATTTCATCTTGGCTCTGTTCTGGCAAGCGGTTCGAAAGGTTTTTATCGCTGCTGACTTGAGTCATAAAGCGCGAGGTTTGCTGAAGTGGGCGTACAATGATATTACGAATCAGCCCCATCGTCAGCACAAAGCCAGCAAAGGAGATCACTGCCATGATACCGATCGCAGCCATAGTTTGAGTGTTAATCAGCGAATTAACATGACTCAGATTGTAATCCAGTCGTATTGCGCCCAATACTTCGCCCTCTGGCGCCATATGACACGCGACACAATTGGTACCACGATAATTCTCACTCGACTTCATTGGTAGAGCTATCACTAAGCCTTTACCCCAGTCAGCAGAAAATGGCTCGATGACCGTTTCGCCTGACAAGGCTCTTTTATCAATCTCATCAACAGGCGTTTGATTGTCATTTCCTGGACCATACAACTTACTTACTGCTTCGGCACGTAATACTCTAACGTCTTCAATGCCTTCTTGCGCTAATGCTTTCTGACGAAGCGTTTCTTTCTGTGCCATGGTGCCTGTCAGCATCATCATATTCAGGCTATCGAAATAGTTGCTCGCTTTATCGTGAAGCTGTTCACTTAGGACGGAATTAACCAGTTGTTTTTGTTGGGTGTATTGAAAGTAGGTGGATATTGCCAGTAAAAAAGTAAATACAATGGCAAGAGCAACCAGGATCTTGAAGGTTATTGTTGAGCGCATAGGTGTTTTTATTAATTTTGATGACGAGACTACTGTACTGGCAAGAGTCTTTACCACCTATGGGGTATATCGAATAGTGTGACCACACTCCGGTTGTGGTTTTGTTTCTGTGATGTAGCGAGTTTGTATGCTAATGGGCGCCCAATTGGACAACCTAAAGAGCGAGGAGCCAGTTTTGATAGTTCGCATAGTAAGTACGTGCAGCTATAGCACCTAAAAGTACTATTTTGGATGCTCAAGTTATACTAGTTAACAGGTCTTATGTTTATAATGATTATTGTGTATTGATGGTTAATTAATGTCCAAATGCTTGTTTTGTTCAATTTAATAACAAAAAATGTGGTTATAGCGTTGTGTTTCAGAGTTCATTCGATAATATGAAGTGACCTCTAATGATAGAGGAAGGGCGGCAACGGATACGCTGCTTTAAATAATATGGAATGTGACTTATTGATATTGGACACATACATGAAATTCAAGATTACATCACCGATCATCGAACCCACAGAAGGGTCACCACATCAGAACATAGCTGCTTCATCTGATCACACCTCTCTATACTCTCGCTTGTACTACTCGTTTTCTACTGCCTTTTCGCGATTTAACTCCGCTTATCGCTCCTATCGATATTCGTTTTAAAGCTTAACTTCTTTCGAATTTTCTTTGCATCTTGGTTGATGACAGAGAACTACACCTATTAAAAACTAAATAAGTTAAAGACAATGAATATTAAAATGATGGGTAGCTCCCTAATTATCGCTGGTACCGCTCTCGGTGCTGGTATGCTTGCAATCCCAATGGTATTAGCTCAATTCGGATTGCTTTACGGCACAATGCTAATGGTTCTGATCTGTTTCGGTACCACTTACGCGGCATTACTACTTCTAGAAGCAACCATCAAAGCGGGTGGTGGCTTAGGATTAAACTCTATCGCTAGAAAGACACTAGGCAAAAAAGGGCAACTGATCACCAATGGTCTGCTTTACGCGTTGCTGATTTGCTTGTTAATGGCTTACATCCTAGGCGCGGGTGATTTGCTGAGTAAGTTGCTGTATAACTTCGGTGTCGAGATTACTGCAACAACGAGCCAAATCACTTTTACCTTGATTGCAGGCGCTGTTGTGGCAAGTGGCACAGGCGTAATTGATAAGCTCAACCGTGCACTGTTCTTCGTGATGCTGGCAAGCTTGTTTGCAACGATGGCATTTTTAGCACCAAGCATGATGCAAGATAACTTAATGCAGGTAACGAGTCACAATCATGTTGACCTAATCAAAACGAGTGCAATCTTGTTCACCAGTTTTGGCTTTATGGTCGTGATTCCAACTTTGGTTTCTTACAACCATGAAGCGACCGATAAGCAGCTTCGCAATATGGTAATTGTAGGTTCTCTTATTCCTCTTGTGTGCTACCTATGTTGGTTGTTTGCTGTGGTAGGTAATTTGAGTGAAGAGCAGTTTAGAAGCTTCCACAATGTATCTGATTTGATGGCTGCATTTGAAGCTCAGTCACCATGGGTGGGTACCGTGCTATCTATCTTCACTGGATTGGCTCTACTGACTTCGTTCTTTGGTGTGGCCATGTCGCTATTCAACCAAAACCGAGACATGTTCAACCAAAATACGACGGTGACTTACTGCATTAGTTTTATCCTGCCGCTAGCCGGTTCACTACTAGCTGCGGATAAGTTTTTACAAGTGCTGAACTACGCTGGCATCATCCTTGTGTTCTTGGCGGTATTCGTTCCTCTGGTAATGGTTCACAAGCAACGCTTTATGAAAGTAGCTGAAGATAGATACAGTGCGGAAGGTGGCAAGCCAATGTTACTTTTCTCATTACTGTTTGGTTGCTTCTTACTTATCTCGCAAGTGATTTAACCAATCGCTTCAGTTGCTGTGCCAGGAAGTAAATGATATTGAGACATAAAAAAAGGAACGCATATGCGTTCCTTTTTTATTGCTTGTTTGTTAGCGAGAATCGATTAACAAACAACCTTAACAGCCAAACCACCTTGAGATGTCTCACGGTATTTAGCGTTCATGTCTTTACCGGTTTCTAGCATTGTTTCGATAACTTTATCTAGAGAAACAGTAGGAGCAGAAGAACGACGAAGTGCCATACGAGCAGAGTTTATTGATTTCACTGCAGCAATACCGTTACGTTCGATACATGGTACTTGTACTTGGCCTGCAACTGGGTCACATGTAAGACCTAAATTGTGTTCCATGCCAATTTCCGCAGCCATACAGACTTGCTCTGGGCTACCACCCATAAGCTCAGCAAGACCAGCAGCAGCCATAGAACATGCCACGCCAACTTCACCCTGACAGCCAACTTCAGCACCAGAGATAGAAGCGTTTCGCTTGTAAAGACCACCGATTGCACCTGAAGCTGCGAAGTAACGAGTGTAGTCTTTCTCTGTCACTGTTTGGATGAACTTGTCGTAATATGCTAAAACAGCAGGGATGATGCCACATGCGCCGTTTGTTGGAGCCGTTACTACACGACCGCCCGCTGCGTTCTCTTCGTTTACTGCGAAAGCAAACATGTTTACCCAGTCAACAACAGACATTGGATCGTTTGTTGTTTTTTCTGAAGTCATTAGCTGTTGGCGAAGTGCAGCAGCACGGCGAGGTACACGTAGTGGACCAGGCAGGATACCTTCAGTATTCATACCTCGATCCATACACTCACGCATTGTTTTCCAAATGTTTGCGAAGTAAGTACGAGACTCTTCGTCAGAGTGGAAAGCTGCTTGGTTTTTCATAACCAGTGTGCTGATAGAAAGGCCGCTTTCTTTACACTGATTAACTAGCTCTTCAGCTGTTGTGAATTCGTAAGGTGCTTTAATTGGGTTCTCTTCTTCTTTGCCGAAGTTCTCTTCGTCAACGATGAAACCACCACCAATTGAGTAGTAAGTTTTTGAGTATGCAACTTCGTCGTCAATCCACGCGTGGATGCTCATACCGTTCTCGTGTAGAGAAAGGTTGCTAGTATGGAAGTTCATACCACCATCGCGAGGGAACGAAACTGTGTGACAGTGCATGCCAACAGGAAGGCGTTCAGTTTCTTCTACGCGAGCAATAAAGCCCGGGATAGAATCGATATCAACACGCTCAGGAGTATTGCCAGCAAGACCCATGATGATTGCGATATCTGTGTGGTGACCTTTCCCTGTCAGTGATAGTGATCCATATACGTCCACGGTGATTTTAGTGATGTCGCGCAATTTTCCCATTGAACGTAGGTCATCAATAAATTCTTTACCCGCTTTCATTGGTCCAACTGTGTGCGAGCTCGATGGACCAACACCGATTTTATAGATATCAAATACACTAATCATAGCGATTACCTCAAAAAGAGAGCCTCCCAAGGGGAGTAGGGAGGCTCATTTATTATCATTATATTTTGTGTCTAATCTCGCGATATAAGATGAAAGGCATCTTATAAAAACTGCTTATAGATTAAAGAGCGCCGTAGATTACAGAACTAATAGCCGCTAGACCACATAAAGCTGTAAAGATTTGAACAGGTGCTGAAGTTTTGTACTTAGCCATTGCTGGTACTTTGTTCATCGCGAAAACAGGCATTAGGAACAGGATAGCTGCAATCATTGGAGCACCCATTGTTTCAATCATGCCTAGGATGCTTGGGTTAACTACCGCAACAACCCAAGTAGTCACAACGATGAACGCTAGAGATACTTTTTCGATAGTGCTTACTGAAGAACCAGAGCGAGACTTGATTAGACCAACAAGACCTTCGTGAGCACCTAGGAAGTGACCGAAGTAGCTAGAAGTGATTGCTGCGAACGCTACTAGAGGACCCATGTAAGAGATAAGCGGAGACTCGTGAACGTTAGCTAGGTAAGAAAGTACAGAGATGTTCTGTGCTTGTGCATTCGCTAGTTGCTCTGGAGATAGAGAAAGTACAACAGAGAATACGAAAAACATTACAAAACCCATTAGCATCATTGCTGCGCCGCCAGTGATAGCGTCAGTTTTCTTAACTGCGTTTTCACCGTATACACGACGTTGCTCTTTAGAGAACTGAGAGATGATTGGGCTGTGGTTGAAAGAGAACACGATGATTGGAATTGCAAGCCAGATAACAGAAGGCATTGTTGACCATTCAGGTGTTACTTCCATCATTGAAGTGTTCCAATCAGGAACTAGGTAGAAAGACAGTGCTAGTAGGATGAATACTAGTGGGTAAACCATTGCTGAAGTTGCTTTCAACATTAGATCTTTGCCGAATACAACACCCGCTGTCATTGCAAGGATAAGAGCACCAGAAAGAAGAGGACGAGGAATAGATTCCATACCCATTTGGTTTACTAGGAAAGAATCAACAGTGTTCGTGATACCAACACCGTAAATTAGAACGATTGGGTAGATAGCGAAAAAGTAAGCGAAAGTAATAAGGTTTGCGCCAGTCTTACCGAAGTGTTCTTCTACTGTATCTGTAATGTCAGCTTCAGGGCTTTTTGCAGACAGTACGAAACGTGCTAGAGATTTGTGTGCGAACCAAGTCATTGGTGCAGCAATAAGAGCTAGGATAACTAATGGCCAAAAACCACCCGCACCAGCTTTAATTGGAAGGAATAGTACACCAGCACCAACTGCTGTACCGAATAGTGATAAACACCAGGTAAAATCTTTATAGTTAAACTTGCTCGAGTCTTTTATGGCATTTGCCGAAGAAGTTGTTGTGTTCATGTTAAATTACTCATTTTTTGGGAACAGGAAATAAGTGAGGCTAATTTTGCAGAATTTTCGTCGGCAAAAAATAGATCTAAATCATGTAATGAAACGGCGTGTTACATGATATGCGAAAAACGGATTTTTGATCACGAAAATGGCGTGCTACATGTGATTTATGCTCATGTCTGGTATTAGTTTTTCTTATCCGAAAGGGGCGCTTGTACAGAATTATATCAAGTAAACGATTGCGTAAAATTGCATTAATAAAACTGTTCCATACGAAGCGTGTTGTTTGTTAATAAAGGTTAAACAAAACGTAGTTGCTATGTAGTTTGTTGCAGTACATGCTGCTGCAGGGATTGGATGATTTGTGCTGTGAGGCCCCATATAAGGTGCTCTTCGAAGGGCATCGCGAAAACACGATGTTTGATTTTCTTGAAGTTGACAGTGTGGCTGTGCAATTTTGCTTGGTCTAAGACATAGGTGGCCGGAACCTCAAAGATGGAAGCGACTTCGTTCTGATCAATGATAGGTTTATAGTCGGGATCGACTAATGCGACAATCGGCGTAACAGAAAATTTACTAATAGTACTCAAGGAAGGTAATTGCCCAACAATTTTAACCTGATCCGATCGAATTCCCACCTCTTCATGCAGCTCTCTAAGTGCAGTGAATTGCATAGATGGGTCGGAGAGCTCATGTTTGCCTCCGGGAAAGCTCACTTGTCCTGGGTGATGTTTTAAATGGGCTGCTCTTTTAGTAAAAATGACGTGTAAACCACCTTCCCTTTCTACTAAACCAACTACCACTGCCGCTTTTCGCAATTCCTCACCACTAATATGTGAAACGCGATCAAAGGACTCCGGGTGATAGCCAACAGGTGGGTTTAGTTGAAACTGTTGTAGGAAGTTATCTCGGTTCATAGATTGCCAATATATTGATTAATATTGTTTTAAGTATAGACTCAACCTTTCGTGTAATGCCAATCTAAGAGGTAAGTACGATATAGGTTATCGGTGAGCTAGAGCACTCAATATTGTTGGTTTTTGCTATATTTGAAGTGAGCATCCGTTATCAATGTCGTAAAATAAGCTAAGAATCCCTACTTTTTGATTAAGAATTTGATAGCAAAGACTTAGTAGACCACTCTAAAGATAAACTAAAGATAAGGTTTGAGATGAAAGGAATCATATTCACCGAATTTTTGGAGATTGTTGAAGATAAATTTGGACTAGGGCTATTGGAAGAAGTGCTAGAGATGTCTGAAGACAAGGGTATTTACACCTCTGTTGGCAGTTATGATCACAAGGCCTTGGTTAAGCTTATTATTAACTTGAGCAAAAAAACGGACATCGATGCCGCTACTTTACAGCGCCTGTTCGGGCAATCTGTGTTTAAGAACTTACTAGCTTCGCTACCTGACAAAGCCAGTCTCACAAACAGCAACACTACCTTTCAATTTATCCAGCACGTTGAGCGATACATTCACGTTGAAGTGAAAAAGCTTTACCCAGATGCTGAGCCACCTAAGTTTAGTTTTATCACTACGACGGAAGCTGAACTAGTTTTCGATTATAAAAGCGCACGATGCATGTCGCATGTCTGTTTAGGGCTAATTGAATGATGTGCAGAACACCATGGAGAATCGATTACGGTGGAAATGATGCCTCAGAATGATGACCAATGTGTGGTTAGGTTTAATCTCAAAGTAGAAAAGTAATATGGATCCGGCCTCTGCCTTAGAGAAGAAACTAAAGCGCCAAATAGCCGCCCGCAAAGCGGCTGAAGCTCTGTTGGAGCAAAAAAGCCTTGAGCTGTTTGAAGCCAACCAACAGTTGGAGCTTGCTCTGCGCCAATTGGAAAAACGTTCCAACGCGAATATTCGTCGTATTGAGTTTCAAGAGCAAATCAATAATCTATTGATAGATTTTGGTCGCGCGTTTCTTCGAACCGACTTAGATGATGTGATGTTGTCTCAACTGACCACAAACTTGACCAACAGTTACCTGATTGAAGCTAGCCGCTTAATATTGCCATTAAAGCTACTCCCACAGCTTCAAACCTACGATTATGGTGATGCATCGGTTGGCGATTTTGACCAAGAAATCGTAGAAACCCAATGGGAAGGTGATTTACTCACAGTACCACTTGAAGTTGAGAAGGTTATCGTTGGATCATTGATCGTCAAGGTCAACCTATCTGAACAAGATGTCGACTTTATAGAGAGCCAACTCTTATTGGTCACAGATCTTATCTGCAGTGCCATTACTCACCAATTAGCCATCAATCGAAATATTGAGTCCCGTAAGCGAGCAGAGGAATCTGAAAGAGCTACACGCGATTTTGTTGCGATGATTAACCATGAGCTAAGAACCCCGCTCAATGGTTTATTGGGAAGTGCCGAATTAATCAGTAATACCAAACTCAATAGTTCCCAACGAGAAATCGTGAATAATCTAAGTCAATCAGGTGAGTTTTTAAGAACCATTATTAATGACTTATTGGACTACAGTAAAATCAATGCAGGTATGCTGGAGTTGATCCCGAAAAAGTTCTCTTTGTATGACTTAAGAAATACGATTGAGAGTATCTTTACCAATCGAGCGATTGAGAAACAACTCGACTTCAATATTAGCGTGGCTTCAGACGTCCCGTCACACTTCAAAGGCGATTTAGAGCGTATCACTCAGTTATTTGTAAATCTTATCGGTAATGCGATTAAGTTTACCGAGGAAGGGCATGTAAACGTTGATATCGAATGGCGTGACCAGCACTTCATTTTCTCTGTAGAAGATACAGGAGTCGGTATTGCTGAGTCTGCTTATAAAACGCTGTTTGACCCCTTTACCCAAGCGGATAACTCAAGTAGCCGTAATTATGAAGGTACCGGGCTAGGTTTAGCGATTTGCCGTAAGCTCGTCGACCTGATGGATGGCGATATAGGTGTAACCAGCATTGTTGGTTCAGGGACGACATTTACCATTTCAGTGCCCCTCCAAGTTGTCGATGTTCCTGATGGTAGTGATACGGTCTCTAAAGGATTTGAATCTGAAGCTGAGCTTTCATTACTGAAAGTACTGGTGGTTGATGATATTAAGTTGAACCAGATCATCATTCAGCAGATGCTACGTAAACATGAGATAGAGCCTGATATAGCCAGCAATGGCGTTGAAGGGGTAGAGCTTGCGTCAGACACAGAATATGACATTGTGTTTATGGATTGCCGGATGCCACTTATGGATGGCTTTGAAGCAACGGAGACCCTCAGAGAGAAAGGTTATTCTAAGTCTATTGTCGCGCTGACGGCAGGGACTACGTTGGAAGAACGTGAGCGTTGTATTCAATGTGGGATGAACGACATCCTTAGTAAGCCATATACGGCTTATGACTTAAAAGAAATGCTTAAGAAGTGGGGAGGGGGGGACCAATCACGACGTCATAGTTGATGACTGCATAACAGCTTTAGCAAAAACGTTTGGAAAGACAAAGCCGAAGTGATCATCGCGATGACTTCGGCTTTTTTATACTTTTAGTTTGGGCTTAGAACTGGTACTAAGCGGTCAGTAAGCTGGCGTCGCTTAGCACTCTTCCAGTACAGGAAGGATTCGACTTAGTTTATCCAGCGTTTCTTGGTATTCAGACGCACAATCACTATCGAATACCACACCACCGCCTGCCCAAGCATAAAGCGTGTTGTGTTCTGCCACTAAGGTTCGGATGGTAATACTGGTGTCCATTCTGCCATTTCGGCTGATGTAACCGATACTGCCACAATATGCTGAACGTCGATGTGGCTCTAGCTCCTCGATGATCTGCATCGCACGAACTTTAGGGGCGCCGGTAATAGAGCCACCTGGGAAACAAGCTCTTAATAAGTCTGTTGCAGAATATTGGTAATCAAGGTCAGCTCTGATGGTGCTTACCAAGTGGTGCACAGCAGGGAAGCTTTCAATATCGAACAATTTAGGGACATGAACCGTTCCTGGCTTTGCCACTCGACCGATATCGTTACGAAGTAAATCTACAATCATCAGGTTTTCAGCCTGATCTTTATCTGCGCTCGCTAAGTCTTGTGCATTAGTATCATCAATCATTTGGTCATCAGAACGAGGGCGAGTGCCTTTGATCGGCTTAGTCTCAATCACATTGTCTTTAAGTTCTAAGAAGCGCTCAGGTGAGACACTGATAATGGCACTGTTGGCTAGACGGATGAAACCAGAAAACGGAGCGGAGTTATATTGCTCAAGCTTTTCGTAGGCCAACCATTCGCTGCCCTGGTATTTTGCATTGAAGCGCTGAGCCAGGTTAATTTGATAACAGTCACCGGACAGTAGATATTCTTGAACGCTATCGAACTTCTCTGCGTAGCTCTGCTCGCTCATGTTCGACTGCCACGGTGTTGTCAGGCTAAATTGCTCTGCTTGAGGTTGAACCTGTTGTTGAGATAACCAATCCCAGTGAGCTTCGATGTTTTGCCCAACCACACAAGCTGTCTTCAACTTGTGGTCAACTACAATCGCCCATTCATACAGACCCACCGCCATATCGGGTGCATCAATATCACGTGTTGAAGTAGCCGGAAGTGTTTCCACTCTTCGGCCCAAATCGTAGCTAAAATAGCCTAATACACCACCGATGAACGGTAAATCAGAGTGTTCATTTGTGGCAGGTAATAATTGCTGTTGATAGTGATTCAGAAGTTCGAAAGGATCGGAATCTGAAACCTCACACGTCTCTTTAACATTAATGGTGGTTTTTGCACCGATTGTTTCGAAGGTGGCGATGGGTTGAGCAACTAAAATGTCGTATCGACTATCAACGTGGCTTTCTGAAGCAGAGCGTAATAGCATTGCCCACGGCAGGTTTTCGATATGAGAAAACAGCTGTTTAGCTAAAGTTGATTGATATTCAAGCGGCTTGATTTGGATAGCGCGAAATTCGTTGTTATTCATTTGTTTAATTTGTGACAAAGAGTTCGATCACTGCATGGCTTGTGAGAGGAAGCAAGAGTATCATAAATTGAAAATAAAATGGGTTCTTGATTTGAACGGTGTAATCCAAGTGGTTTAGTTTAAAGCTATGCAAGCGATTGCTAAAGCAGCTAAATACAGCCCAACATTATAAAAGCTAAACCTACAGATCTCATTTAGCGTTATTCGTTAAATAGTGAACCCACATGGAACTAGAACAATAAAGAGGCATGCAATGACGGTTATTCGTAAGCAAGATGTGATCAGCAGTGTCGCTGACGCACTTCAGTATATTTCTTATTATCACCCTTTAGACTTTGTCCAAGCACTAGAAAAAGCGTACGAGAAAGAAGAGAGCCAAGCAGCTAAAGATGCGATCGCTCAGATTCTTATTAACTCACGTATGTCTGCGGAAGGTCACCGTCCTATCTGTCAGGATACAGGCATCGTTACTTGTTTCGTGAACATCGGTATGGATGTGAAGTGGGAAACGGATCTAACAGTACAACAAATGGTTGATGAAGGCGTTCGTCAAGCTTACAACAACCCAGATAACCCACTACGTGCCTCTGTACTAATGGACCCTGCTGGTAAGCGTATTAATACTAAAGACAACACACCTGCGGTTGTTCACATTAATATGGTTCCGGGCAACAAAGTTGAAATTCAAATCGCGGCAAAAGGTGGCGGTTCTGAGAACAAAACTAAGATGGTTATGCTAAACCCCTCTGATGACATCGCAGAATGGGTAGAGAAGACGCTACCAACGATGGGTGCAGGTTGGTGTCCACCGGGTATGCTAGGTATAGGCATCGGCGGTACTGCTGAGAAAGCGGCGGTACTGGCGAAAGAGTCTTTGATGGAACACATCGATATCCAAGAGCTTATCGAGAAAGGTCCTGAGAACGCAGAAGAAGAGCTTCGTCTAGACATCTTCAACCGCGTAAACAAGCTAGGTATTGGTGCACAAGGACTTGGTGGCCTAACTACCGTTGTTGACGTAAAGATCAAAACTGCGCCAACACACGCAGCGTCTAAGCCTGTATGTTTAATCCCTAACTGTGCAGCGACGCGTCACGTTCACTTCACGCTAGACGGCAGCGGCCCAGCAGAGCTAACGCCACCTAAGCTAGAAGAGTGGCCAGACATCACTTGGGAAGCGGGCGCGAATACACTTCGCGTTAACCTTGATGAAGTAACTAAAGAAGACGTTCAAGAGTGGAAGACCGGTGAAACGGTTCTTCTATCAGGAAAAATCCTAACGGGCCGTGATGCTGCGCATAAGCGTATTCAAGGCATGCTTGAAAGCGGTGAAGGTTTACCTGAAGGCGTCGACTTCAAAGGTAAGTTTATCTACTACGTAGGTCCTGTGGATGCAGTAGGCGACGAAGCTGTAGGTCCTGCGGGCCCGACAACTTCAACACGTATGGATAAGTTCACTGACATGATGCTAAACGAAACGGGCATCATGGGGATGATCGGTAAAGCGGAACGTGGTCCTGCTACGGTTGAATCAATCAAAGAGCATAAGGCGGTTTACTTGATGGCTGTTGGTGGCGCTGCTTACCTAGTAGCAAAAGCAATCAAGAAAGCACGTGTTGTTGCGTTTGAAGATCTTGGTATGGAAGCGATTTACGAGTTTGAAGTTGAAGACATGCCAGTAACGGTAGCGGTTGACTCATCGGGCGCAAACGCACACAAGATCGGCCCTGACACATGGAAAGTGAAAATCGCCGAAGCTGAAAAAGCTTAATCAACCGAAGTCAAAAAGTCGCAATTGATGCTGACCCCAGCGTTTGAATTGCAAGTTTTGACAGAAAGTTAAAGACAAAAGTGCAGCATTATCTGCACTTTTTTCTTATTTTCAATGATATAGTGATAAACACACCGTTTGATATAAGAACATAGGAGAGAGGAATGCCTCGTTTTATTCAGATCCTACAAATTATCTTGGCCGTGGTGATTGGTAGTTTCATTGGTTACGATTTGATCTTGCACGGAATCAGCATCTTTAACGAAAAATACGTAACCATTACATGTGTATTGTGGTTGATTGCTGAGATAACACTGTTTGTTATCTACAAACTCATAGAAGACGATTAGTTTGCTACTCATTAAAAAATTTTAAAGCCCCTGATTATAAATGTAGTCAGGGGCTTTTATTCATCTAGCATTAAGAATGGATATTGCATACTCACTACTATTAGTAAAGGAACAAGCAACAGCATACAAACTATCCCAATAAGGAAAGGACATAGGCTTGTCTCTCTATCATCATAACCAGCTTGCCTAATTATCACGGAGTCGTTCAAATGAAACACCTAACTCAAGAAATGAGTGACTTTATAAGCAGAGGAACGGATTCTCACATTAGAGTAGCGGTCACGGGTCTGTCTCGTGCAGGTAAAACAGCATTCATTACCTCGTTGGTTAACCAATTTCTTCATACCTCTACTCATAAGAATTTACCGCTTCTTGCATCAGCGCGAGACGGAAGAATTATTGGTGCAAAGCGCATCCCACAACATAACATGATGATTCCTCGTTTCTCTTATGACGAAGCGATGGAATCATTAAATGGTCAGCCACCAGAATGGCCATCACCGACACGCGATGTCAGTGAAATTCGCTTGGCCATCAAATACAAGCCGGCAAAAGGCGCGAAGAAGTTGCTGAGTAAAAACAGTACGCTTTATCTCGACATTGTTGACTATCCGGGTGAATGGTTACTTGATTTGCCATTATTGGATATGGATTTTGAAACGTGGAGCCAATCTCAGTTTGCCGCATTAAAAGGTGACCGAGAAACTTACTCGCAAGAGTGGAGCGCAATGCTTGGCAACGTTGACCTGTTGGCTGAAGCTGATGAGAAGAAACTGGTTAACATTGCGGATAGCTACACTCAGTATCTCCATGCTTGTAAGAGCAATGGACTACATTGGGTGCAACCGGGGCGATTTGTATTACCTGGTGAGCTTGAAGGCGCGCCTGTGTTGCAGTTTTTCCCATGCGCAGCACCAGAAGGGAAATTCTCGAAAACAAGTAACTATGCGGTGCTGAAAGCGCGTTATGAAGAGTACCAACAGAAGGTTGTTAAAGCGTTCTACAAGAATCATTTCTCAACCTTCGACAGACAAATTGTGCTGGTGGATTGTTTACAGCCACTCAATGCAGGTTACGACTCTTTCATGGATATGCGTGGTGCACTTGAACAGTTATTGAAGAGCTTTAAATATGGTCGAAGCAATATCCTGAGACGTTTGTTTGCTCCGAAGATCGACAAGATCCTGTTTGCAGCGACTAAGGCAGACCATGTAACACCAGATCAGCATCCAAACTTGGTGTCACTACTGCAACAGATGGTACACCCAGCGTGGCAACAGGCGGCGTTTGAGCATATCGATATGAGTTGCATGAGCATCGCTTCTATTCAAGCGACCAGCGCAGGTTATATCTCATCGGGCTCGGACAATGTGCCAGCGCTTCAAGGTGTTACTTTGGATAACGTTCCCCAGACTATGTATCCGGGTGAGGTGCCACGCAAGCTGCCGAACAAGCAGTACTGGGAAACTAACCAGTTTGATTTCACGAGCTTTAGGCCAATGGAGCAACATTCTGATGAACCTTGCCAGCACCTAAGAATTGATAAGGTTTTAGAGTATCTCATTGGCGATAAGTTGAAATAAATGAGGCAATAAAAGATGAGTGAATTAAAAACAAAGCAGGTCTTTGATGAGCCGCTGAAGACCTCGTTTGATGACAATGATCATGCTTTTGGAAAACAAGGCATGAGAGAAGCGACCCCAGAATTAGGCGCTCAGCAGCTGTTTACCGAACAAGAGAAATTTGTACCCGTTGCACCACAGGTTGAAAGCGAGCTAGATGGTGGAGCCGAGCAACAACTGGAACAGATTATTCGTCCAAGTAAAAAGAGAAAGTGGCTGGGTTCTGGCTTAATGGTTGCTTTCGCAGGCTTGGTGGGCTGGCAAGCGATTGATTCTGTCATCACGGCGGCTCAATCAGCAGATTGGCTCGCACTCGGTTGGGCCGGTTTTATCGCGGCAATCGCGTCACTGGGCTTGGGTGCAATCGGAAAAGAGCTATGGAAGCTACGCTCATTAAAAGATCACTTTAGTGTACAAGAGCAGAGTGGAGAGCTACTACAAAGCCAAAGTGTCGGCAGAGGCAAAGCGTTCTGTGAAAACATCGCTAAGCAGGGCGGCATTATTGCGGAGTCTCCGGTGTTCGATAAGTGGAGAAACAGCATTAACCCGGCACATAGTGACGCCGAAGTATTGGATATGTACGATGCTTTAGTTGTTGCTCAGCAAGACAAAGTGGCTACTCAAATTGTCACTAAGTTCTCGACTGAATCAGCAGCCTTGGTTGCGGTGAGTCCATTAGCAGCGGCAGACATGTTGTTGGTGGCGTGGCGTAACTTCACCATGATAGATAAGCTAGCTGATGTGTACGGCATTGAACTTGGATACTGGTCTCGCATAAAACTGTTCAAGTTGGTATTAATCAACATGGCAGCAGCAGGGGCAAGTGAACTGGCGATAGATGCAAGTATGGACTTAGTTTCCATGGATCTGGCTGGTAAAGTCTCAGCGAGAGCGGGGCAGGGCTTGGGTGTTGGTATCCTGACTGCTCGATTGGGCCTAAAAGCCATGACACTACTTCGCCCTATGCCTTGGCATAATGAACGCAAAATAAAACTGGCCGACATGCGTAAAGCCGTCCTTTCTGAAATAAAGCGTATCACCCTCAAATAAAACGTACGTCTTTGAAATAAAATGTATGACATAGAGTGGTTTGCGAGCGAAGAGTAAACATATGTTTACTCTTCTTCTTGACTGAACTCAGAGCTTAATTCACACTACTGTCAACTTATCCTGACACCTATAATAGGACTATTTGTGCGTCTTGAAGTATTGTGTGAAGACCGACTCGGCTTAACGCGTGAGTTGCTCGATATCTTGGCCTCAAAAAGCATTGATTTACGAGGAATCGAAATCGATGTTAAAGGCATTATTTACCTGAACTGCCCTGATATTGATTTTGATGCTTTTAGTGAACTTATGGCTGAAATTCGTCGAATTTCAGGTGTAAAGGATGTACGAAAAATACAATTCATGCCAAGCGAAAGGCACAACACTGAGCTGATCGCTTTGTTGGCTAACCTGCCTGATCCTGTAATTGCGATTGACCTTAAAGGGTCAGTCGATATGGCAAACCACGCTGCGCTCAACCTGTTTGGCAAGCAAGAAGACGAAGTGATTGGTGAACCACTCGCCTCCTTCGTACCTAGCTTTAACTTTAGTCGTTGGATCGAAGATGAAGTAACACGCCACCGTGAAGTTGTGGTGTTGGATGGTTTAGACTTCTCTATTGAAATCCTACCTATCTATCTGGGTGGTGACGTCAACGAACCTGTGCTTGCAAGCGCGGTTATGACGATTCGTTCTTGCAACCAAGAGATGAATACGCCTGATCCAATTCCTGAACAGAACAACTTAGGCTTTGAGCATTTTGTTGGTGTTTCTAATCGCCATAAAGCGTTAATCAGCCAAGCAAAAAAGCTGGCGATGCTGGATCAGCCTCTGCTGATTGAAGGTGATACAGGTACGGGTAAAGAGATGTTGGCGAAAGCGTGTCATAACCGCTCAAACCGCTCGTCTTTCCCATTCCTGATTCTGAGCTGTGCATCCATGCCTGATGACGTAGCAGAAACCGAGCTTTTTGGTCACGCGCCGGGTTCATTCAACCATGAACAAGGCCATAAAGGCATTTTCGAACAAGCCAATGGTGGTACCGTATTTTTAGATGAGATTGGCGAAATGAGCCCACATCTACAAATCAAACTGCTTCGCTTCCTACAAGATGGTTCATTCCGTCGTGTGGGTGAAGAAGAAGAGATGCACGCTGATGTTCGTATTATTGCGTCAACGCGCCACCGTCTTTCTGAACTTGCTGATTCAGGCTCGTTCCGCGAAGACTTATTCTACCGCTTGAATGTACTGACGCTCTCTATTCCTGCATTGCGTGAACGTTCTAACGACGTTGCGCCATTACTGGAACTGTTCGTAGCTAAATATGCACAACAGCTTGGTATGCTTAAGCCTAAGCTTACTCAAGAGTTAATCGACCAACTTGGTAATTACCAATGGCCGGGTAACATTCGTCAACTAGACAACATGGTATTACGCGCGCTTACTGAACTGGACTCAGATACGCTAACGGTTGAGCAGTTCCACTTGCCTCAGTTAGAAACCATGACAACAGGCATGGCGAACTTGAGTTTAGATGGCTCTCTGGATGAGATCATGAAAGACTATGAGTCTCAGATTTTGGAGAAGCTTTATCAGTCATTTCCATCAAGTCGTAAGTTAGCCAAGCGTTTGAACGTGTCTCATACCTCTATTGCGAATAAACTTCGTGATTACGGTATTAGAAAGAACTGATCGAATAAGACCTAAATTATGGAAGACTTAAGCACACCAGAACGTATTTACAAGCGAGATGGAAATCTGCTCCTACGTACCGCTGAGATAGACGATGCGACTATGATCAGTGAGTACTTTCAGGTGAATCGAGAGTATCTCAAACCTTGGGAACCGATGCGTGAAGATGCATTTTTTGATAGAACGAGCTGGGCACAGCGCCTAATTAAGCTAAACGAGCTTCATAAAATGGGGCTCGGCTATTACTGTTTATTGATCAATGCCGATACTAACGAAATGTTAGGGACTATCTCGTTCAGTAATTTGTCTCGCTTCCCGTTCTATGCGTGTAACGTGGGGTATTCACTCGCAGAGCAAGCTCAGGGGCATGGCTACATGCGCAGAGGCCTCCGCATGGCGAAAGACTATATGTTTGATGTGCAGAACATGCATCGCCTAATGGCGGGTTATATGCCTCACAATGAACGAAGTGCGGGTGTTCTTGAGCATCTCGGTTTTGTACGTGAAGGTTTTGCCAAAGATTACCTACAAATTAACGGTAAATGGGAAGACCACATACTGACAGCGCTCGTCAATCCTAACTGGGAAGATAGACGTAACATTTAGACAACGCAGTCTATAAGCTCACAAACGAGCAGCGATTAAAAAAGGTAGCGAATATTAAGCGATGTAGCGTTGCTGCCTTTACTAAAAGAACATTGAGCCATGGTTTGAACCATCGGCCTGAGAAGATATTTGAGGAATTTTGATGTCATACACAACTTTGGACGAATACCAAAGAAAATGGATTTTTACTCACCAATCTATGCCACTTCCGGCTGAGGATTTGGAAAAGATTAAGCCAATGACACAGGCAAGAGCGTCTCAGTTTTGGAAAGAGAACGTGAGTCCTCAAAGCCCAGACGCTGAGCGACTAAGTCCGCAAGACTGGCCTAGCAAAGCATCGAACTGGAAAGAAGAGATCAGCTGGATGGCACATTGGGAAGCCGATGAACCGGAAATGCCAGAAGAGATCCTTAACTTTATTGATTGGCAAGATGACGTAACCATCTATTTTTGTTATGAAAAATATAATGTTCTTGAAACCAAATGGGCCGTTTTTAAGAAGCATTGGAAGAACTTTTTGTTCTACGATGATGGTCCAATTCTATTAGGTCGTCGTCGCTCTGAAGCGCTTTGGTTTGCGACTAATGGTACGGTGAAAATTGGTAATCGTGCGTAAGCTGAAACGAATTTTAAGCGGTAGAAAAGCGAGCAGAGTACTCGCTTTTTTTATTTTAGTGGGGCGTTACGTTTACTCATTTTGTTTTCGTACATTTGCTCATCCGTCAGTCGAATTAACTCATCGATAGGTGGAATATTTGACGAGTAAGTAAGTGAACCATGGCTAAAAGTGGCGTGGCAATCTATCCCCAGTTTTTGGGAGTGTTTATTAAAGTCAGATTACACTCTGCTTATTATCTTGTTTAGGGAATCTTCGGTGATGTCTCTACACAATAAGAGAAACTCATCTCCTCCAAGTCTTCCACAAATCTCATCCTTACGAGTGTTACGTTGAAGTGAATGAGAGCAGCACTTTATTTACTGGTCGCCAATATTATATCCGAAGTTATCATTAACATACTTAAGCTCGTCGATATCAAAATAAACAGGTCCAATACTAACGCCATTTGCTATAGTGCTATCGATAAATTTGGGTGACTCGATTAATATTACTCTATGATTAAATACTTTAGTCAATTCGTTGTGATTAGACGTATATTTTAATTTGCGTACTCGTTCTGGAGTATGTACTTCGCTTTCCAATAGCGCACGAATACTCTCCATTAAATTTATCTCTATCGGTTTATAAGAGGTCTTTTTAGTATTTAGCGCAAAGTGTTGCAAACATGCTGCCGTCCAATTGGAAGATCGGCAAGCCTAGATAAGAAACATAGCCCATCTGCTTGAGTTTGGGATTGTCGCTCCATTCCTTTCACTAGATCATTGATGGCATATTTAGAGCGAGATTGATAGATATTGGTAAATGGCATTAATGATCACCTTTTTGGAGTGTCATACTGTTGGCTGTTATGTCAAATTTATGCCCTTGCAATCTGAAATAATGTATTTCCTTCCGTTTGTATTTTAATAAGACAGAGGCATAGTCCTTAGGTGGTGCGCTTATAAGGCGGTTTTTGATATCTAAATCACAAATTCACTATGGTTTAACCGGAAAGTATTGAATCAATACGGGGGAGTCCTATATTGGAAGGTGTAGCCTTAGTGGAGGTGAAGTATTATGATTTGGGATATTCTCGAACGTGTAAATAAACTTCGCAAGGAAGCAATGGAGGATCCAGAATTCTTGGATTCAGCAAAAATGCATGAGGAATGGCTTTTGAGCGAAACTCATAATCAATACAATAAAGGAACCAAAGAAAAGAAACCCAAAAAACTGTCTGATATCTATGAGAATACAGACTTCACTATTAACCCAAACGGAACGAAACATTAACAATGATTAACCGCAACACGGCTGAGGCTCTTAACCCAAAAGCTAAGTATCAACAACACACACCAGCCTTTAGCCACCAACAAAAAAGCCACTTTCAACGCATCGAAAGTGGCTTTTTCTTTTCTAGCTGATTAGAAGTGATATCTGCATTCAGCCCTAGCTATTGATTAGGCTTAAGCCACTTGGCAAAGCATCACCAAACACTCGCTTAGATTCGCTCTCGGACAGCTTGGTTACTTCGCTAACCAGCGTTAACCAAGAATCTGGAACCTTGCTCTGCATAAGCTTCTCAATCACTTGATTACGGTAATCGTCAGAGATATCAAACTGACGGTCGCCAGTCTTACGACAAATCATCACAGCAGCAAAGGCAATCATCTGTTCTTTCTGCCAGTTCTGCTCAAGTAATTTCGGTAACCACTGCTCTGCTTGCTCTCTAGGAATCACACTGTGCTGGCTGCCATATAACGGGGTTCTAGAAGCCAGTCGACCTAGCGCCCACCAGTGTGCTTGTTCAAACTGGTTGTGATTGATCGCTTTGATTAGGAACCAAGACGCAAGAAGCACTTTGTCTTCAACTTCGAGTTGCTCGAGGGATGCCGCTAATCTCACCATGGCTTCATAACCATTGTCTTGGGCATCTTTAGCACTTTTAGGGTTCTTCATAGCACCCGGGTGAAGGTACTTCGCAATGTCAGCCAAGATTGTCTCTTGCTGCTCTTGGTTTAAACCACCGGCAACACGGCGCCAGAATACCCACCAGTCTGTCCAACCTTGGTGGTTCTTAAACTGAATGTTCTGTTGGTAGAGACCCCAAATCTGTTCGATGCGCCATGAATCAGTAGGGTCACCAAAGCCAGGACGCAGTGAGTAACCCGCTAAGCGTAACCAGTTTTTCTCATGTGCTTCTGAGCGGCGACGACGTTTACGACCTAATGATAAAGTATCAAATATATGGCGGAGTGTGGTGAAATCCCACTCATCGCGTTTACCGAGTCGTTTTTCAAGACCTTTCGATAGTGTCTTGATCTCTTTCGATTCCGCACTCTTCTTGTTGCCACTGTACAGGCGAGAAATGAGCTCTTTACACTCATCTAAGCGTGGGTGAATTCTAGAATTATCAGACTCATCGCCTTGTTTGTTTCTGACTTCAAATTCAAGTAACCAACGTTTCGAGTCATCTTCAGTACTCACGCACTCCATTTTCAGTGTGCCGACTTCGGTTAACTGACAAGCGAGCAGCACTTCAACGCGCTCTTTTTGGTTAGCTTGAAGCTCGGCTGTGCCTGAGCCTTCCAGCGTAGAGATATAAGGTGGAAGAGGGGAGAACAGGTCGGCATCCACATCGACCATCACACCATTTTGAATGGCTGTATCGTGAGCAATTTGATCGTGAGTTGAAGTCAGCAGGTTAAAACGAACTGGCTCGCCTAACGTCAGTGAGAAACGACGGCTGTTCAAACGAATTTCTTGGCCTTCTTCGGTACCTTTAGCAAGCAGACACAGCGCTTTACCCATTTTGTTCTTCTCTTGTAGATGTAAGAAGTAAGAACGAGCAGCACCGCCACCGATTTTCAGTTGGGCACCACGGCGTGCCTTACCAAATGCAACCGCGCCTAATGCCACAGACCAATCTGGATGAGGGTTATCTAGTACTGTGATTGGAGCGCCGTTCCAGTTGCCTAGAAGCTGAGTTATACGCTCTGTGACAAGTTCACTGTTGAACACACCACCGTTAAGTAGCACACCCACAGGAATAGCTGGTTTGGTGTCATCGAATTGCACAGCATCTGAATTTTGTAGCGCCGCTTTAGACACTTGCTGATGCGTTGTCAGGAATTCAGCAACGTGCTTGCTCACCGCAGGATCGGCAACGTAAGGCAGGCCGAATTCGACTACAGCGCTGCGACGCTTGTCTGGTGTTTCAGTAAATTCAGAAAGTGGGAAGAACCCTTCTAAAGCTATTTGATGAACTTCTTGCTTGGTTAAGCCAATACTCTTAGTGCCGCCTAAAAGCTTAGATCCGCTGCCAAGCATAGTGATTTTGAC
This sequence comes from Pseudoalteromonas sp. G5_S1_14_S5, assembly GCF_054968605.1. NCBI lineage: Bacteria > Pseudomonadati > Pseudomonadota > Gammaproteobacteria > Alteromonadales > Pseudoalteromonadaceae > Pseudoalteromonas > Pseudoalteromonas sp. G5_S1_14_S5. The sequence goes on from NZ_JBQKUM010000024.1 coordinate 47,646, forward strand.
ATCGTCTGGCGCATCAGCTGAAAGCAGGCTCTCTTTTGCGGCACGAGTTTGTTGAATCAGTTTGGTGAGGCTAGAGGCATTCAGCTTCTTATTTTGATTAAAACGCTGCTCTGCAAGGTGGGCGAGGGCTAAATCTAGATTATCACCACCTAGCATCAAGTGTTCGCCAACGCCAATACGATCGAGTGCTAGCTCGTTGTGGCCTTGCTTGTCTGCATCGTTATCCGCATTGAACTGGGCTTCAATTAAGCTTAAGTCGGTAGTACCACCGCCGACATCACACACTAAGATCAACGGGATCTGTTGGAGTTCTTCCGCTGCCGTTTGCTGATGGCGTGCATACCAGTCGTAACAAACCGCTTGTGGCTCTTCGAGTAAGAGGATCTTGCCTAAACCGGCTAGCTCTGCGGCTTCGAGTGTCAGCTTACGTGCTGTTTCATCGAATGATGCTGGAACCGTAACAACGACATCTTGATCTTCAAGTTTGTTGCTTGGGTTACGGTAGTTCCATGCTTGGCGAATGTGATTTAGGTAGCTAGCACTTGCGACTACTGGCGATACTTTATCGACATCTGCTGCGCCTGCCCAAGGGAGAATGTCCGAGCTACGTTCCACCGCTTGGTGCGATAACCAACTCTTCGCACTCGATACTTGGCGACCTTCAATCTTCGCGCCTAATTCACGCGCCCACTCACCGACGATAACATTCTTGATATCGCCTTCAACTGGATTTGGTTCCCACGGCATAGTCAGGTCTGATGGGGAGATTTGACCTTGTGCTGGGTGGTAACGAAACGATGGGAGGAGAGGCTTACGAACCACTTCACTAGGGCCGATAAGCTGATCGATTTCGAAAAGGGAAACGGGAGCGTGTTGTAGGTCGTCGTTAATTTCACAGTAGGCAACCACGGTGTTGGTTGTGCCTAAGTCAATGCCGACTAAAAAACGAGGAGTTGCCATACAAAACCTTATTCTTCCAGAGTGATGACCAGTGTGTTGATAGCTTTGGTCTTATTGTTGTTATTCGTCTACGTCGTTCCTGAGAAACAGGTAGGACTGAGTTGGGAATGGTATCGATAAAATAACGGCACCCGCTTAGGTGCCGTTGATTCATTATGCTTAGTCGTTTGAGTCACTGTTCGAATCTTCACGAACGTCGAACTCAACATGCCATTTCTGACCATTGTCAGTGGCAATCGCTTCTAGGTATAAAGTACCTAGCTCAGTAACGCGAGAAGCTAAAGTAACCGGAACCACTTCACCTTCTCGACGGCCTTCAGAAACAGGCAGTGTCACTTGGATTTCAGGAAGCTCATCGAGATCTTCTGGCGCCCAGTGATCAAGGTGAGTACCAGCTTCATCCTCACGGCGAGTTGTTGAACCGAAGAACTGGAAGTGAACTGGCTGACCAATCACTAGACCAAATTCTTGGCTAGGAACTTGAACGCTTGAGCCTTCTTCCATACCAAATGGTGCAACACACAGTGCCTCCATTGGGGGAGCCATTCCTGGGATTGCAGGCATCGCGCTTTCAATACCTACGTAGTAAGCAGAAGCGATACCACCACGGATACGAACGCCTTGACCACGACGTACTGCGCCGTAGTACGAAGCACCACTTGCAACGGCTAGATCTAGGTCTAGGCCTGAAAGTTGTTTCGCAAATTCTGCATCAGCATTGATCAACCACTCGTTAATTGTGTCTGAAAGACGATCAGCAAGTAGGTTAGATTTTAGAACACCACCGTTGAACAGGATTGCTGTTGGTTTGATGAAGTCAGCAGCAGGCGCTTCAGCACCTGGCATGCCCGGCATATTTGCAAACGGATTGAAATCTTGTTGAGCCGTTTCACCATTTCCAGAAAGCGCGTTCGCTTGCTTAGAAAGGAATGCGGCAATGTGACGAGTGATACCTGCATCTTGTGCGTAAGGCAGACCCATTTGAGTCAGTGCGCCGCGCGTTTTTTGTATCGGTTGATCAGTCACAGCAACTTTAGGGAAGAAGCCATCAACCAGTGTTTGTTGTACTTCTTGCTGAGTCAGTTCTGTTTTTAGCGTCGCGCCAAGTAGCTTAGAGCCTCGGCTAGGAACCACGATTGGTACCGCTTGAAGCTCTGCATCGTTCAGTAGCGCTTCTTTTGCGTCACGACATGCGTGAGTCATCGCTTGAACTTGCCAAGGTGCCAGCTCTTTGCCTTCTTGTGCTAGCTTCATCTTAAGGCGGTAAGCCAGAGCTAAATCCATGTTGTCACCGCCAAGTAGGATATGTTCACCTACAGCGATACGGTTCAGGCTTAGGTTACCGTCGTCTTGAGTTACTTCAACTAAAGAAAGGTCGGTAGTACCACCACCGATATCCACAACTAACACGATGTCGCCAACGTCTACTTCGTCACGCCATTTGTCGTTGCTGTTATCGATCCAGCTGTAAAGCGCCGCTTGAGGCTCTTCTAAAAGCGTTAGATGAGTAAAACCAACGTTACGAGCGGCTTCTGCAGTTAGGTCACGAGCTGCTGGGTCAAACGAAGCAGGAACGGTGATCGTTACATCTTGGTCAGCCAGTTTGTGTTCTGGGTTTGCATGGTTCCATGCATCTTTAAGGTGCTCAAGGTACAGCTCAGTTGTTTTTAGTGGAGATACTTTTTCCACTTCTTCTGGGCTACCTGCAGGAAGGAATGCGTCACGGCGGTTTACACCACCGTGGCATAGCCAAGATTTCGCACTTGCTACTAAACGGATAGGGGTTTTAGCACCAAGATTACGAGCGATGGCGCCAACTAGTGCTTTTGGCTCGGAAGACCAAGGCAAAACACGTGACGCTTCGTTCATTTCGTGCTCGTGCGGTTGGTATAGGAACGAGCCAAGTTGGCTGCGCGTTTCTACTGTACCAGGAGCCGTAAGCTGAGGAATTGGCATTACCTCAACACGAGCATCTTCATTCGTTGTGTCGATGTAAGACAAAACGCAGTGTGTAGTACCTAAATCGATACCAACGCTGAACTTAGGTGCTTGATCTTGAGTAGGTAGCTCTTGCGATGATGCCTGAGTTTGGTGTTCCATTATAGCTCTACCTCTGCCGGTGCAATTACAGATGCATCGTAGTTTTCAGCAAGCTTAGGCAGGTTCATGTCCGTTGCTTTCCAGCCTTTGTGAACAAGTGTGCCGTTGAATGGTGCGTTACCCGTTACGTTACCTGTTAGACGGATTTCTTGAGGATTGAAGCCTTCAGCTACCGTGATGCGAGTCTCTTCATCTTCATCGCGGATGTGAGCAAGCGTTACGTAGTCCGCTAGTACTTGTTGACCACCAGTGTGAATAACACGTGCAGCTGCGCCAACTTCTTCGTCAGAGAACGAAGTTAGGTCTTCTTTTAGGAAGTCGATTAGACGCGCTTCTTGCTGCATGATAGACAGCAATTGCATTGCAGAATCTGTTGGTGCTGTAGCGAGCTTAGATTCAACTTCTACTACTTTCTCGATGACTTTTTCAACTTCAACTACTTTTTCTACTTCGACAATCTTTTCAACTGGCTTTTCAACTTCAACGATCTTTTCTACTGGTTTTTCTACAACTTTCTCAACCACTTTGGTTTTACGAGAAACGGCAATTAGCAGTAGTAAAACGCTTGATGCAGTTAGGCCTGCGTGAAGCATATCAAACGTCTGTGGGATTAGGTTCAAATCAACGATCATAGTGATTTTTCTCTTTAAATTGATTTAACGGTATATTCGTCGGTTATAGGGAATATACAGGTTAGAAAGAAACTCATAGGCGCAACGCCCAAATGGTCACTTTCAAGCTATAAATATGGGTGGATACTAGCATATTCAAGGCTTAAGAGTGGTAATTTATGTTTTCAAACCAGTAGTTTTTGAGTGTGTTAGCTTGAAATTTAGTCGAGATTCGGTCGATTGTTAACCTGTGATGTGAAGGCAAAGTAAAGTGTGCGTCTTTTATGTCATTTTTAGAACGAAAACTTAAATGGAGCATCATTCCCTTCCGTTATATACTTTGGCCTCATCAAAGCCAATTTGGAACCTATATGCCTCATACTACCGACCCACTAACAGGGTTGAAGAGACGAACGCTACCACTGGTCGTATTTTCGGTCAGCTTTTTGATTACAGTGTTGTGTTTTATTTTAGTCGCGCTCAACCAAAACCGCGCATTGAACATGAATTTAGATAGCTTTGCTAAACACCAAACACTAAACTTGGAAGCGTTTATCGATAATGATGTGGCTTACATAGGTTCGGGCGCTAACTTTTTCTATTCTAATGATCCTGAAGACTGGGATAAATTTGACCGTTTTGCACAACAAACCATTAACGGCTCAAAAAGTTTAATTGGCTTACAGTGGATGCAGAAAGTCACGGCAGACCAGATTGCCGAGCACACTGCGAAAATGGAAGGAAAGTACCCATTTTACCGCCTGTTCACCATCCCTAAACATGAACCCAAAACCTATGGTTACCAGTTAGATGGCGAGCCTGCTTTTATTGCTACCGATATTTATCCGAATACTGAAGCGAACGACAGAGTGATTGGTTTCTACTCTGAACGCGAGCGATTTAAGCGTATTGTCGAAAATATCAAACAGACGCGCCAAGCGAACATTTCGGACAAAGTACGCCTTATTCAAGATGGTTTAACTCCAGATACACCTAAGACTGGCATGTTGGTATATCACCCGGTGTTTGAAGGGGAAAGTGATAACTTACTTGGTGTGGTGATTGGTGTAGTGCGTACCACTTATTACTTTGAAAACCTGTTGGCATTGGCTGTCGGCGATATGGATGTGTACATTCGTGTCACGGATACCGGGTTCGAAGCTGAAGACTCGCCGATTCTATTTGAAACAGAAGGCTATGAGGGAGTAACAGGGCACCATATAACTAAGACTATCGAATTGACCAACCGCAATTGGAAGATCGATTACAAGATAGATTCGTGCATCTCATTTTATGGCTACCTTGTATTAACTGGCATCGCGCTAGTCGGGACAACCATCTCATTGTTGCTAGCGTATATCGTTAACATGCAGATCAGAGAGAAAGAGCGCTTGTATCGCATGTTAGACAAAAGAACAGAAGAACTTCGATTCCTAGCGAACCACGATAGCTTAACTGAAATCTATAACCGACGAGCTTTCAATAAGATGTTTGATAGAGCGGTTAAGAGCGGCAAGCCATTTAGCTTAGTCGGGTTTGATGTTGATAAATTTAAAAGCATCAATGATAAGTTTGGTCACCCTGCTGGTGATGCTTTGCTTGTTCATGTCATCAAGTTGATTTCAGTAAACCTGAAAGAAGGGGATAACCTTTTCCGTCTTGGGGGGGATGAATTCTGTATTATTTCGAGCATCTCAAATCATGAAGCGCTAGACCGCTACTTACGATGCATTCTAAATACAGTAAACCACTCTCATTGTGAACATAAAGGGCAACAGTTAATCTGCACTTTGAGTATTGGTGCGGCTATTCATACCAATGAAGACACTGAAGAACTGCTCCAAAAAACAGATAGCATGCTCTATCAAAGCAAGTTAAATGGTCGAAATCGAGTCACAATTGCAGGCTAAATGAGCACTTGAAGCAACTGGGGTCGAGTTCTGTATTGGGCTCATGTACAATTTCACAAAACTTTTGACGAGAGAATTAGGCGACGTATGAATCATAATCGAGTGGTGTGTTTCGATTTGGAAATGTGCTGTTGGAGCGAAAATGGTGTAGGTACAACAGGCGAGATCATTGAAGTGGGCCTTGCTGAGATTGATCTGGCATCTGGAACCATAGTGAAACAAGCGCAATACTACGTTAAGCCAGAAAAAGACGAAGTCTCTCAGTTTTGTGCCGATCTAACCGGCATTACTCCACGTAAGATTGAAAAGCAGGGGCGTCCGCTAGAATCAGTCATCAAATCGATGATTAAGAACTTCGGTGGCCCAAACAAGATTTATGCTGCGTGGGGACGTGATGACCTGATTTTACACAAAGAGTGTCAAGAGAAAGGTATCGAACCACCATTTAGCGAGTTCATCAATATTGCGACGTTGTATCGCGTACAAAACCGCCTGAAAGACAAACGCATCGGTCACCGAGCGGCTCAAGAAGCAAAAAACATCGAATGGGAAGGTCGCCAGCATTCTGGTTACGTTGATGCTTACAACCTGGCGAAGCTTGCTCTGACGATGCTTTAGTAGTAGGCGAATATTAATATTTGCTCCGAAATGTAAATGGCCGCCACATAAGGTGGCTTTTTTACATCTTCCTGTGGGCTGTTATTACCATAGTGACTAAATAAATCATCATCGTTCGTGTATTAAGATATTTATCTCCCCAATATTATCTTTAGCTTATCGCCTTTATCAACAAAATGAAGATTCAATGCCCGGATATATGTAGTGTCACTGGCGACATAAAAGCTTTAATCGTAGCATCAATCATCTCTATGCTTAAACCAGATATAGCGATAAAGGTCAATGTAACTGCTTGAAAAAATGAACCATTTTAGGTGAGTTGAACTTGTGTTTATCGGGTTCTGGCTTAACTAGCATGCTTGCAATCACTATATTGATGAGAATAGGGACAATTGAACCGAGTATGTAATGAGTTAAAACTACTGGATATTTGTCAGAGAAAGGCAGGCGTCGGATTGATATAAAATCGAGAGTTAACTTTAACATTCTCGAGTGAAGAAAATCGATTCGATTCTTGAGGGTATGGTTTTCTCTATTATTTGATGGTATTTTTAACATCCTGACTTTAATTATCCACATCTAAGGGGTAGACTATATTTATCATGGCTTTGTTTATATAATTTTTGATGTCAATAATAGGGTAGCCATTTAATTAATATTAAATCGTTAGCTTGGGTCTTGATGACTATACTATTTCTGTTAGCGTGTGCAACATCTAATCAACGCAGGCCCTATAAAGTGGTTTATTAAAAATTTCATCGCATTGAGTTTATAATGTATAAATTCATTGGCGCTTTACAGCCTGTTGTGTTTATCAACACATTTTCAGTATATTCGAGTAAGCATGAGCAAACCTTAGCCTATTGGCAAATTGCGAGGGACGTGTTAGCCCAAAAAACCGCTTTTATTTCTGCTAGGTTACATTGAACATCAAACACAGACGCACTTAACCTTACGTAAATGTCGCGAACTGGAAAAGCCAAAAGCATTTTATAGATGCGATCTCTGTAATGAGAGAGGAACAACCTCTCTTAATCATTAGAGGGTACTACTGATACTAATATTTACTAAGTCATCCGAAAATAATAGAGAGTGTTTTGAATGAAATATGTACCACAAATTTTTTTAGTTATTTTTAGCTTTTTGTTTTCGGTTAATAGTTATTCAGCTGCTTATGGTGTATCGGTTGCTTGGAAAACACAAGATGCTCGAGCTGTATTAGATGTGCTGCCTCAACAGAAGCAAGCATTTGCTAACTTAATTGATGCTGGTTTAATTCACGATATGTTTGTTTCTGATAGTTTTAATGGCGAAAATCAGTTTCCAAAAATTAAATTTGTGATGGAAGCCAATAGTGAAGAAGAAGTAAGACGCGTTATTGGAAATCTACCTTTTCAATTTAAAAATCTAGCCGAGATAACTGAAGTAAGAGACATCGGAAGTAAATGGCTAGATACTCAAGTTGCTTTTAAAAACTATGCGATTGAATTGACTTGGAAAGAGCCAGAAGATCAGTTGCTGGTAGATAAAATTATTAGCGTAGATTTACAAAAAGTGGGTGATTGGAGATCTCAAGGAGTGATTACTTCGGCTTATATAAAAAATCAGTCTACTGCTGAGCGGAAGCTAAACCAGATAGCGATGATTCAACCAATATACTCTATCTCGATTTTGGCAAAGGATGAGCAACATGCCCTGGACATTGCGAGTGAACTTAGCGCCGTTAAATTAGGCTTCGCTAGCGTCAATATCAGTGAGTTGGGTTTTAAACTATCCCTGTGATTTTGAACTAATGTAAAGCCTCGTGTTATTCTTAGGTGAGATTATTAACAGTGTTAACTCACCTTATGAATAATAAATTACAAGAGTATGATTTGGTTATTGAACTTGATGACCGTACATTGATTAACCCGTCATTAGATAAATTTGTGGCATTGTCGAGATCAGAGTGTCTGATTTTAAAGTATTTAATGGACAACTGTTCTCAAACTTTAGGTCGTGAATACCTTTTAACGCATTGTTGGCCGGGGCGCATTGTTACTAGCAGCTCTCTTAATGTCGCAATCAAAAATGTTCGTAGTGCTCTTAAAGAGGTAGGGTCAGACTGCAAGGTGATTACGGTACAAAAGGAAGGCTACTGCTTTGTTGCTCCTGAGAGTAGTGTCACGCCTGGCAGCGGTACTGCACCTGACCAAAATTTTGTATCTGAAAGCCTTCCAGGATCAGAAAAACCAGCTGCATCAGAAAACGTAGCAGCACAAGACAAAGGCATACCGCAATCTGCCAGCTTGAGTGAGCGAGAGGATTTTACTCGCTTGGAATTCACAGTGCTGGAGTCAAAATCAGATTCTGAGTTAAACGAAGTTGCTGACACCCTAGGGCTATCAGAGAATACTCAGGCACAAGGTAAGCAAGCATCTTCTAATTTTATCCCGCTTATTAGTGGACTCGCGGTAAGCCTTTTTATAGGTATTATCTTGTCTTATCTTGGGTTGTTTATGGAAAGAGCTTCCATCAAGGGGGTCGATGTATACCATGACAGCGTCGAGTTGGAACAAGAGCTGGTGGAAGACTTAACTTCAATTATGAAACCGGGCGTAGAGGCGATCTATCTTCACCGCATGGGTATCGAGTGTGGTGGTATGCAGGTGGTGGTGTTAAACGAAAGTGGTTGGCACGACATTAGTGCAGACTTCAAGTCTGGGCGCTGTTCACAAGGCCAAAAAGAAGGTGTAAAGGTAGAAGGAACTGCAGATGAAGCGTAACTTTTGGCTGCCAATTGTTGTAACCATATTTGTGATCTTAGCGTTTGGTTTGGTCTCTGGGGTAGCGACCAAAGGTTCGTATCAGTTTGAAAGTCAGTTCGAGAATTATGGCTGGGAGGTCTTGACCCTTGAGCTGAAGAATGGACGCTCAAAAATGCGTTATGTCGGCTACGACCGAAATGGACGAGTCGTGCAAACCAAGCAGTTGTTTGGTGTATTCCTACGTTGGGGGAATCACTATTACTTCTATCAGCTTGAACAGGACCAAGCGCATGGAAACCAAACCTTCAACGTTAAAAATCTGTTTATTAAGCACCATGACAACAAGCGAAGTGTTTTGATATCCGATCAGAGAGGCGCGTACATTACGAAAGACGGTACGATCCTAGAGCTCAACGGCATTCTCTATGGTAAGGCCATACGATGATTGTTGGATGCAGCACACTGAGGCGATTAGTTAAATCTGGTTTGTTGGATTGAGGTGTTACTAATAATCTTAAGCAGCGTTAGGTTTACGCACCAAAAGCTGCTCAATTGTTTCGTATTTAGTCTTCTCCAAGTATCTCAAGTTTGCTCTTGATGAAGTCTTTGTGGTCAACGTAGAGCAGTTCAGCGGTTTTTCTGATCACTGAATCTTCAAGTGGATCAATCTCTCCGTCGGCATGCGCAACTTCCCACATCGCCTTAATCAAGTCAATTCTCACTGGCTGTGATAACTCGCGCAGTTGTGAAGTGAAATCATACAAAGAAACAGATTGTTCAACTTGTGGCTCAGCTTGTTGTAACAAGGCTTTCGACTCTTCTTCTGTAATGCCCAACAGACGTTGCAGTAATTTCAACTTCGCTTGTTGCTCTGATTCGTTGATTTCATGGTCTGCGCCTGCGACTTCGCATAACAAACTGGCGATAGCTAAGTTTGGTGAGGCGGTTGGCGTTTTACCTAAATCAGAGCCTTCAACCAACTGTTTAAATAACGATGTGAGTGAATTAAACATATGAGCGTTCCAGTAATGGTGAATATTATAACTATTGGGCCAATAGGGTGTGATCGCAAGCCCCTTTACTTAAAAATGACACTACGTATAAGCCAGCAATAAGGAACATATTAGGGCGTGTTGACCTTTCGCGGTTAAATTTTGTTCGGATGGGGCGCCTAGTCAAAAGCGTTTTAATCGGGGCGAGAGGGAAGTAGCCTCGTTATTCTAAGCAAATCTCTCTCAACAAAGAGTAAAGCGCTTTTAGTCGAACCCTTCGGGCAGCGTTTGCTGGTCATTTCTACTACGTAATCGGCTTCTCATGTAGGCTAGCTACACATCGACGCCTCTGCCTTGTATAAATCCCCAGCAACTCGCTGCAAAAATCAGCTCGAAAGATTAACACGCCCTAGCTCGGCTCTGGAAAGCGCGTCACTTTGCCATCGCCGCTGAGAGTGGTAATCGATTGTGGCTTACCATCGCTATCCAGCCTTAACTCACCAATCGCGCTGCGGTTTGAAAGGCGATAGAAAGCTTGGTTGTCTGGGCTACGCTTTTCTATTTTTAAACGCTTTCGCTTAGTGAAATAGTTGAGCACCGAGCGTGGGCTATACAACAAGTGGTCACATACGTCGCAGAATTTTAGCAACGGCGCAGGGAACTGGTTTTTAATGCCGCTACAAGTTATTTGGTAAATGTTTGGACTGTTTCGGCGATATCTGAGCTTAATGTCGTAAGCAAACGAATAGTGCACATCACCAGAAAGCACCACGAAGTTAGTGGGTGTTTTGGTATGAGTAAAGATACTGATCAGCGTGTTGGCACTGCCTGGGTGCGCCATCCAGTTCTCGGCATCAATCACTAGTGGCTTTCCTAGTGAAGTCATCATCTTCTGCAGTGTTTCAATGAATTTCACCCCGAACATTGGCGCGGCAGACACTATTACTACTTTCTCTTGGTTAATCAACTGATGTTGAAACTCGGTGAGTGCTTCCCAGTCCATTAAACCTGAAGGCTTATTCATATGTGATTCAGAGCGCCAGCGGCGGGTACGAGTATCTAACACAATCACTTTCGGCGAGGTGTGAATGATGTAGTGCCACTCTTCAAAGCGATCGAGCATTGCAAGATACTGTTTGTGTCTTGTAGGTTCGAGTTGCCCGACCGGTGCTTCAACAGCTTGGTCGCTTTGATTGGTATTCACCAACTCTGAGAACAGTTGTTTTGTTTGCTCCATGAAATCGCGGTTGAAGTTCTCTGGTGCGTTACCCCAACCTTGGCACATCCAATAAGCCGCGAGGCCGTTACCAATGACTTGTTTAGCAAACTGGTTTTGAGCCACCGCATGCTCCCAACCAACGGTGAGGTTCCAGTCGTCAGTGACATCGTGATCATCGAAGATCATGTACGTTGGAATATGAGCAAATAGACGCTGTACTTGCGGCAGACCGTCGATGAAATCATCGATGATGACACTTTCATCACGCCATTGTTGTTGCTCGGCTGGCGTGAGCTGGCGGCCTGCCTGCATGAAGTTATTCTCGATCAACCGTTCGCGGTTAATGCATTGCCACAAGGTCGGTGACCAAACCAGCAGATACATGGCAATAAATTCAGACAAGGTCACCAAGTGGTTTTCACCGTTGATAGAGGTGATATGCGCTATTGAACAGAGCTTCACTGCTATCAAGTGTTCCGTCGAATGAATCGGTCGGCAGATCTTCGCTCACTAATCCTAGTCGTTGAATAACTTGATGAATTGCATCGAGTGTTGGACCTGCGACGTGGTCAGCGTAGATTTGGTCTCCACTCATCATGAGCATATCTGGTCGCTCAACGACACTTTGCTGTTCGACTTTATTATCTGCCGCGACTAGGCTGTCTTTGCTTGGATGATGAGGGTTGCGACATGAACCATGCAGGATGTAGTCGGCGCTGGTTGAGATCTTAAAGGCTATTCTTGGCGCAGCACCAGTAGTGTTTGGTTGATCTTGGTACACCAAATGCGGAGCTAACTCAGTTAACGCGCCTTTGACAGTCACAATCTGATATTCCAAAGGGGTGTTAGTGGGAAACTTTCCTTTTTAATTGAATCAAGCTTACCCAAGCATGTGTGCCGACCTGAATCGATTCGTGTTCGCTAAGTGGTGACGTATAGAAAGGGGCTTCTTGGCCTTGATTGTATAGCAAAGCATTACCATTGAGTGGTGTACTTGTGACAACCCAAAGCACAACCTCAGTTTCGGTTGTCTTTCTTAAAATAGGGCCAGCGAGTAAGAAGGGAAGAGAGGATGTCATCGGGCGTTTCAGTCGGTTCCTAAATCTTTGGTGGTTAGTCGTTCAGCGCTTGGGCGTTACATTCTGGAGCGGCCATTTCATGTTTATTGAGTTCAATGTCTGGCTCTGTTGATTCCAGGATTTCGATAACTTCTGAACTAGAAAGTTCATGTCCCATCAGAAATATTGCTAATAGGGCGTCGGCTTTCGATTTGGTATCAGAAGGCTCATCCAACACTTGCTCGAGTTTTTCTCGAATCATTGCGATCTCGTGCTCTACAAAGCCACGACCTTCGCTATCCCCTTGGTTTTCTTCAGGGGCGTTATCAAATTCAAGAAAGAGCATCTCACCGTCTAATTTTGTGTTGATCAGTCGCTCTGGCAACCACTCCTCACCCATAACGATATCCGGGTCGGAATCATTGGGTAAGTGGTCTATAATGTTTTGTAATTCTGAGACTTTCACAATACGTTCATTTAACCGAGAATATTCTCCATTGTAACGGTCTATTCCGATCAAACCTAAAAATTGTTGGCTAAAATAGTCAATAAATGTCTAATCAGTACCACAAAATTTACTACAAAGAGTAATGAAACAAGAATGAAGCGCAAATTTTCACCAAAGCTCATCTCGTATGGGATGATTTTATTAAGTAACGCTTTTCTAGCGAACAGCGTGGCGTGGGCTGCTGAAGAACAAGAGTGGGGCATTGCGGCAATGTTCCGTACAGCCAGTATCCCTTACGACACCGCTGGCGGTGACAAGACAGTAAGTTCTTTTGTCCCAATGTTGTTTTTTAAAAACGACTACGTATTCATTGATGGCACGGAAATGGGTGCTCACCTATATCAAACCGAAGATGAAAAATGGTCTTTCAACGCCATATCTCGAATGCGCTTTATTGATATTCCGGCTTCTGAACAAAATGCGATTGAAGGTGATACCGCTGACTTTGGTGGACAGCTGACGTACCAATTAGATGATCACTGGGCGGTTGAAACGGAAATCATGAGTGATAGTGAATTCAACCTTCATAGTAACTTACGTGCGAAAGCCAAGTATGAGACCGGCGACTGGGAGTTCTACCCAAGCGCGACGTTGCGATATAAAAGCGCTGACTTTAACAGTGAATACTACTCGGCTACTACTCAGTCGATTGGTGCAGGCGTAGATTTAAATCTTGGCGTTGAAGCGCGTTATCATGTTATTTCTAACCTTTATCTGTTGGGTTCAACCAGTGTGACTCGATTGGATGATAACGCTTACGACTCTTCCATTATCGAAGATCGCTACCAAGGCGAACTTTACCTTGGTTTTGGTTTCTTCAAAGACAAAACAAAAGCGCCAAAGCCTAAGTTAAGCAATGCACCGTACGTACGAGTCGCGCACGGGTGGGCAACACCGTCGAATATTGGTGAAATTATTGAGTTCGACACCGAGAAAGACGAGTACAACAACCAACTCACATCATTCTTTTATGGTCACCCTTTAACTGATGAGATTTTTGGTTTGCCGTTGGATATCTACTTAACGCCAGGTATTGCTCACCATTGGAGTTCAGAGGTTCAATCCAGTAGCACGGAATACATCGTTGCGATTAAAGCTTACTACACGTTTAACTGGCCGACGCAGTGGCGATTTGGTGTTGCAGAGGGTATGTCTTATATAGATTCGATTACTTACATCGAAGGCTCCGAAATGGACCGTAAGGGCTACACGGCAAGTCATTTATTAAACTACTTGGACTTCTCATTTGATGTGAATGTCGGTGACCTTATCGGTAAAAGTGACCTCAATAATTTATGGTTTGGTTACTCACTGCATCACCGCTCGGCGATCTTTGAAAGTGCGTCTCAGTTTGGACGTATAAAAGGTGGTAGTAACTACAACACAGTTTACTTTCAATACGAGTTCTAAACCATTATTCCTACAATATAAAGTTGCCGCTCCT